>CALCTX010000389.1 GCA_937907035.1 uncultured Selenomonadales bacterium | reverse complement strand
GACGGTTTCCTGTTCGATTTGTTTGCGCAGGATCTCATCCTTGTCGGCAAAGCCGAGTGCAACGGCTTCCGGTATTCCCTCCTCGTTACCGACTTTTACGAATTTCATTTCGCAATAATGAGGATTGCCGTTGTTGTCAGACCGGTAAGTGGTAATAAAAGTCTTTTTGGTCCGCAGCTCCTTCATGATATTGCCGATAGAACCGGCCTGGAGCATCATCGGTTTGTCTTCCGGGAAGATGAGAGTATCAACATAGGTACGGAAGGCTTCCGAGTAACTCATATTTTTAAAAAGTACTCCGAATTGAGTTTCGGTTTCTTCGTTCATTGTATATGGGATAAGACTGTCATCGGTAAGATTTATGTAATAAACGGAGGAATATTCGGAAGCCAGGATTTCGATAATCTCAAAATTACGTTTCATCTGCGAGCGCTGCTCAGCCTCAGCGTTGATTATCTCGTGCCGGTCGATGAATCCGATTATTACAGTATGCGACAGTTCGTAATCCTTCGGCTTTGTGATGCGCATTTCCATATAGCGGGGCTCGCCGGTATGGATATCACGGAAAATTAGTTCAATGAAGGAATGATCTTCCAGTTGTTTTTTGATATTGCGCAAAGAGGAGAATTCCAAAACTGCAGGCCGGTCTTCGGGATGGACATCTTTCATTATGTAATTTGTGAAGGCGGTAACATAGTCCAACTCTTCATCATGATAAGTGGCAGTAAGATATTCACTACGTTTCAGAATAACAAAGGTGTTATTGTCGATATCTAATCCGTAGATTGATTCATAAATACTGCCTACTGCTGAAATAACATCTTTTCGGCGTTGATTCAGTTGGGCGTTTTTCGTTGCTTCAGCTTTGAGTCCGTTAAGCAGCTCAGAGTATTCATGCTGTACATGAGACAGTTCTGTGATATCCTGATGACAGCCTTCAAGACGCATGCCTTTTTTGTAGCTCTTGTTGCGGACACCGCCACAGCGCACATAGGTTGTTTCACCATGTTTATACCACGGGTATTGTACTTCTGCGTGCTGACCGTTCGACATTTTGGCAACAGCATCGCTTACAGCATCGTAATGATCGGGATGAACATTGTCATACCAGGCATGGTAGACCTCTTCCGGAGTATGCTCGTCAGAAATACCTAATAAGTTCAGCATTGTTTCGTCAGCATACATACGCGGTTCCTGGTCAGGATCGATCTCTATCGCCCACATACCGATGTTGGCGTTTTTTAACATTTTTTGTATTGCAGATTGGGAAAGCTGGAAACTCATACAACATTCTCCTTTGTGTAAAACTAATATCATATTTAGTATTCTGCAAAAAGTTGTAAAATCCTTCTTTTAAGAGGCGTTATTGACAAAAAATTTTCACTCGGGGAAATGCTTTGCATTTTTTTGATCAAAAGCGTTATAATCGAATACAAGGTGTATTAAAATGAAAGCTGAACCGGAATTTTCCAAGGCAGTTTCATATTCTTTTGCGGTTGCCAATAATACAGCAGCGGTGAAAAAAAGATACATGCTCGGTCTTGTGACTGTGGCAGCGGTTTTAGTGTTGTCATTTTTTATTGTTTCCGGGAACATTGTAAAACCGGAGCCGAAGATAGAGATACAAGCGGAAAACCGTTGGCAGGATACTTTGGTGGTCGTTACTGACAATGATTATTGGCCGTATGCGTATGTGGATTCAAACGGAAAACTTTCCGGGCATGATATAGAACTGGTTACTTTGTTGGCCAACCGGTTGGAAATGAATCTGGATATCCGGCCGATGAGCTGGAATGATTCCCTGCAGAATATGCGGACCGGTCAGGCAGATGTGGTCTTGACCTGTGAATATAATGAGCAGGAAGCGTCTAAAAACAATCTGTTGATGTCGGTGCCGACTTCTCCGAGTCTGTTTACAGTCTTCGGCAAACAAAAAATGAATACAGTTGATGAGCTTTATGGCAAGCGTATCGGCGTGATGGTAAACGGAAATGTAAATGATTATCTGTATAAGCTGGGTTTAAAAGAGTATTGTCAGGAATATCCTTCCAACAAGGCCGCTTTTGAGGCTTTGGCTGATGATAAATGTGACTATGTTATAGTCCGTCATGTTATCGGAATGGGAATCCTGAAAGATATGGGAACGGCCGGAAGCAGTATAGAGGCTTTTGCCGGTGTCGGTCAAAGTAATATGTGTGTCGGTATAAGCAAGGCTAAGCCGGAACTGGCAGAGCGGATAGATAACATTCTTATCGCTTTGAAAAAAGACGGTACAGCTTCCCACCTGAACGAAAAATGGCTTACAACCTTTGTCAAACCGTTGACGGTATTTGAAGTGCTGGAAAGATATCCGGTACTTACTGTTCTGGTTGAGCTCCTTATAGTTTTTATACTTTTGATTTTATGGTATTTACACAATGAAGAGAAATTAAAAAAGCAGAGTGAAAAGCTTATCGGGACGTTGGCTGATGATTATGAAGCTGTAGTTCAGGTGGACTTGGACAAGCAAGCGGTCAAACCGGTACGTGTATTTGACGATTATTTTAAACATTATCCGCCGTTGCCGGAAAAAGTCAGCTATCCTGATTATGTCAACGGAATTGCTGATATTGTCGCTGACGATGACCGGCCGGCGTTTACCGCTGCATTATCTTTAGAAAATATTACAAAACAATTTGCCGGCAAGCAGGCGTTCTTCCATAATTACCGTATTGTGCAGGACGGTGTGGTCACTTATTATCAAATGAAACTTATCTGCACTGCCGATTGGGAAAAGGATCGGGAATTTTTGATCGGTGTGAACAACATGGATGAGCTGATGCAGAAGCAGGCTGCACAGGAAAAATTGCTGAATGATGCCAGAATAGCTGCAGAAGCTGCCAGCAAAGCTAAAAGTGACTTTTTGTTCAATATGTCGCATGATATCCGGACGCCGATGAATGCTATTACCGGTTTTGCAGCAATGGCAAAGAAACATTTTGACGATAAAAAGTTGGTGTCGGATTGTATAGAAAAGATTGATGTAGCCGGTCAGCATTTACTGAGGTTGATAAATGATGTACTGGATATGGCGCGTATTGAAAGCGGAAACATCAATATTGAAGAGGCTCGTGCAGATATAATAGAACGTGCAGAAGCTATTTGTGCAATTTGCAGTCAGGATGCATATAACAAGGGGATTAAACTGTCATTACATCATGAGGGTGTAAACGACAGGTTTGTTATTGCGGATGAAATGCATATCAACCAGATAATAATGAATGTTCTTAGTAATGCTATTAAGTTTACTGATGCCGGCGGCAGTGTAGATTATACTATTAAGCAGCTGAACGAGAGAAGTGACGGCAGTACCGAGTATTTATTTTCTATAGAGGATACCGGTATAGGCATGAGCCAGGAATTTGTGGAGAAGATTTTTGATGCATTTTCCAGGGAACGTACTTCCACGGTGAGCGGTATCGAAGGAACAGGAATGGGTATGTCAATTGTTAAGAAACTGGTTGATATGCTTAATGGTTCGATAAAGGTTTCATCGGCGATAGGAAAAGGAACAAAGGTAGATATTGTTTTACCGCTTTATGTAGTTGAGCCTGATGAAATTGTTGAAGAGATTGATGAAGACAGTGACAGTGATTTTAAAGGTCTCAGAGTGTTACTCGCAGAGGACAATGAGATGAAT
>CALCTX010000388.1 GCA_937907035.1 uncultured Selenomonadales bacterium | reverse complement strand
AACATAGTTTAGCACATACGAAATGGGATTGTAAGTACCATGTGGTATTTGCACCGAAGTATAGGCGAAAAGTATTTTTTGCAGAAAAACGAGAAGCGATAAGGGATATACTGAGAACATTGTGCCAGTGGAAAGGTGTAGAGATAGTAGAAGGTGAAATATGTCCTGATCACGTGCATTTATTACTGAGTATACCACTGAAAATAAGTGTATCGAGTTTTATGGGATATTTAAAAGGTCGAAGCAGCTTAATGATATTCCAGAAGTTTGGAAACATAAAATTTGCATACAGGAACAGAGAATTTTGGTGCAAAGGATATTATGTAGACACAGTTGGTAAAAATACAGGTGCAATAAAAGCATATATAGCTAACCAACTAAAAGCAGATAGAGAATCTCAGTTAAGTATATTTGACCATAGAGACCCGTTTACGGGTAGCAAGTAATCCTATGCATGGCTGGCAGGCCAATAGAAAGCGCATTTATGCGCTGCTTACAATAAAGGGCTATGCCCGAAAAAGAAAAACCACCCGCTATGCGGGTGGATATTTATTTGCTGTATAACCAGTGAAAGATGAGCAGGATTATCAAAAATACTCCGTTAGCTATCGAGAAGGCACTAAGATAATAACCGGATGAGCTATGTCGTATTTCATGATATGCTTTGAAGGAAATCACACTGGCCATAGAAGCAATGATGGTTCCCAAACCACCGATGTTTACACCAAGAAGCAAGGCGTCAGCCTCATTGGTGTATTGGGCTAACATGACAGTGGCCGGAACGTTGCTGACAAATTGGCTGAGTAAGAGTGAGATGAGAAATTCATGACCGGCCAGCAGTTCAGCGGGAGCGGTTTGCATGAATGGAAGTCGGGAAAGTGAGCCAACGCCGATGAACAGGAAAATAAATAACAGAAGAAGTTTGACGTCGACTTCTTTGAATAATTGTTTGTCAAGGCAGCCAATGATCGGAACGATGATTATTGGCAATATCATTACCGGGACAATTCTTAATACGGCAAGCAAACAAAGACAAACGAGAATGAGCAGGATGCCGATATAGATCGGGGTTCCGGATATCTGTCCAGCTTTGGGAAGCTGGACGGTTTTTTCTTTTATGAGACGGGTTGCGGCAAAGATCAGTATTCCGCTTACCAAAGTAACAGGACAGGTTGTCAGCAGAAAATTACCTAATGAATAATTGTAGTGTGAGAAAATAAAGAGATTTTGCGGGTTGCCGATCGGAGTAAGCATACTGCCGAGGTTGGCGGCAATGGTTTCGAGAACTATTACCGGGACAAATAAACCGAACAGGTGAGTTTGTGTCAGCAAAGTTATCGAAAGCGGGACAAAGATGATCAGAGCAACATCGTTGGTAATAAACATGGAACTGAAAAAACAACTGAAGATAAAGAATCGTGATAGTGTCCGGCTGCTGGTCTTTTGTGAAAAGATCAGTGAGTATGAAGCGGTAAGAAGACCACTTTTTTTCAGGCCAGCCACGATAGTCATAAGACAAAAAAGCAGTATCAGAAGCGGCAGATTGATGCTGTTAATGAGCGATGCGGGGGAAAAGGGAACCAAGCTTGTCATAATGACAGCAAAAATTGCCGCCCCGGTCAGATCAATATTATTTTTTAGGTAAGAAAATAATGCTGCCAAAATAAATACTCCTTTGCGAAAAATCACAACTAATAAGATATGCCTTTTTTCACGCTTTTTCAAGTGGACAGGGGATTTTTTTAGACGGATACATGATTTTGTGGTATATTTATAAATAGATAACAACAGAGAGTGTGATGATAACTTTATGAAAAAAATATTGAAAATGGTAAAGCCCCTTGACTGGATCATTGCTGTTGTCGGAGCAATAATGATTTTTCAAGTCGATTTCAGCCATGTTACATTTATTGATGTGGTTTATATGACAGTATTTATTATGTGGTTCGGGATGCTGTTGATGAGGTTGTGGATTCAATGGTGCCGCGGTGATTGAAAATTAACAAGTTGAGTTTGACAGAAATATTGAAATGTGTTTGATTCAGGAAAGGCGGTGACGAATTGAAGCGAATATTCAGCTGGTGTGTACTTATATTGGCTATGTGTTGTTTTTTAGGGTGCGGGAGCAAGAATACAACCGCAAGTGTTTCCGGAGATAACTTGGAGATAAAAGTTCTCAATGTTGGACAGGGCGATGCAATTTTGATCCGTAAGGACGGGCAGACTGTTCTTATTGATACGAGTGATCTTGATGAGCATGATAAATTCAGAAAAGAGTTAAAAAAAGCCGGAGTAAGCGTGATAGATAAGCTTATCATTACTCATCCGCATGCTGATCATTTGGGCGGCGCATCCGTGCTGTTTAAGGAGTTCCAGGTCAAAGCAGTATACGATAATGGACTTTTGGCAACGGCCAAATTTTATCGGGATTATTTAAAATCTGTAAAAAACAAAAATATTCCTTACAAGCAGCTGACGCGGGGCGACGTGTTGGAATTGGCTCCAGGGGTGGTTTTTAAAGTTCTTAGTCCGGAAAAGGAATACATTGATTCCGGTGCAAAATGGAAAAATGGCAAAGTAGACTATAATGGCAGTTCAATAGTTGGCCGTTTGTCGTATGGAAAGTTTGCAATCATGCTTACCGGCGATGTTGAAACAGCCGGGGAATCAATGATTGTAAAGCATAAAGAGGATGACCTAAAGTGTCAGGTGTTGAAAGCAGGCCATCATGGAAGCAAAACTTCATCATCGGAAAAGTTCCTGCGGGCAGTGGAGGCTGAGGCGGTAGTAATTTCCTGCGGAGCCGGTAATGATTACGGACACCCGCATGCGCAAGCAATGAAACGCTTTAATAATCACAAATTAAAAATTTATCGTACCGATGAAAATGGGACAGTTACAATAACCAGTGATGGTAAGACATACAGCATTAAGGGGGAAAAGTAAATGTCCTTTGCAGTGATTGATCGCTTTGAAGGGGAAAAAGCTGTATTATTAGTTGGTGAGGCAGAAAAGGAAGCAGTATTTCCAAAATCAGAATTGCCGGAAGAGGCTGCTGAGGGAGATTATCTCAAAATCGATATAACGATTGACCATGCGGCAACAGAGACTGCTATGCAGGAGGCAGCAGAGCTTTTGAAGGAACTTAAGGGGGAAAAATAAATTACGGTGTCTATGAAAAATGTTTTAACAAAAATAATAGTGGTGCTTTTGGGGTGCTTGATGTTACTTCCGTTTTCGGCTGAAGCAGCCAAAAAGGTTAAAAAGCCGATGCGGGATGTGAATTTTTTTCAGACTCAGAGACTGCAGGAAAATGGGCGCGAGATCATGCGCATTGAGATTGGTTTATCAAAATCCAAGGCAGAGTTTGAAGTAAAGCCCAATCCCAAAAAATCGAAGCAACTTGTTGTCGAAATACCATATGCCCGTTTGAATGGAGATATACCGGAAGATGTAACGCTTGATGGAAAATTCAGCCGTTATATGACTTTGCGGGAGAAAAAAATCAATAAAGTGAAGACGGTACAGATTATGGTGGCAATGACCAAGGAGTTTACCGATAATTGTTTTCGGGTGTATACGATGCCATCTGACAAAAAGAAAGGAAAACCGTATCGCCTGGTAATTGATGTCAGCAATACGCGATTCCGTATGGGATTAGGGACTGTTGACGGAGTAAAGGGCCGGACGATTGTTATTGATCCCGGACATGGCGGGTTTGATACCGGAGCACGTGGCAGTACGGGGTTGTTGGAAAAAGATGTCAATTTAATGGTCGGGCTAAGAGTTCGTGATATCATTGAAGCGTCCGGAGGAAAATGTGTTATGACACATGATGAGGATGTTGATGTTTTTGGAGCTGATGCCCGTAATGCAACTGATGCTGACGAATTGCAGGCAAGAGTTGATGTTGGTACTTATACGCCGAATGCGGAAATTTTTGTCAGCATACATTGCAATGCCGCGTATAATCCTACTGGAAACGGAACGGAGACGTATTACTATCCAAAGACCGGTTATGACATGATGTTGGCTGAACGAATTCAGGAGGAATTGTTAGAGTATGGTGGACGGCGCGACCGGGGAGTAAAGCAGGCAAGATTTTATGTATTAAGGCATGGTTATATACCGGCGGCTTTGGCTGAACTCGTGCCGCTTGCGTTCGCGCTCCGGCAGAAGAAGGGCGGTACGGACTTCGGCCTTGCCGCCGCAGCCGGCGGCGCCGCCCGCGTGACGCAGGTCGACATTTCCCACGACGCGCTGGAGCTTGCCGTCCCCCGCGTCCATGCGGACATCGTTCGCAGCCGCCGCCTGGAGCCCGAGCGCAACCTCGGTCGTCAACGTGCCGAGTACGGCCGAACCCTCCAGCGCCTGCAAGGTCACGGTGAACACGCGTTCGCCGGCCGCATCCGGCATCAGCGAATAGACGCCCTCCGCACCGGCCGCCGCATCCGAAGGAATGCAAAGCGCGTCGCCATCGGTCGCACCGACATTGCCGGCGATCAGGCAGTTGCGGACCGTGCCGCCCTGCAGATAGACGCCGGCCGTCTTGACGGAC
>CALCTX010000387.1 GCA_937907035.1 uncultured Selenomonadales bacterium | reverse complement strand
TAGTGTCCATAAGAATAAGCGATCCGCAGTTCTCAGGTAAAGATAACTATGATGTTACTTCTGCTGATAATAATTCTGGAATGACGTTTTCAAATATGCTTACAGATTCTGAAAAAACAGATAGTAACAGTAAAAATAATAAATATGACGATAATACACTGCTTCTTTGGTACACAGATGATTCCCTTACTGAGTATCTTACAGGAGCAGCATTGTCGTTTCAGGGTGAAAATAATATAAAGGTAAAGACAGAGTTGGTTTCAGGTGTTGAGCTGCTTGAACAGATTAATCATGCTTCGGTATATGAGGGAAATATAGAGAATGGTAACACTGTTGTAGTAATTGAACATAACCTCGATATCATAAAGACTGCTGACTATATCATAGATTTAGGTCCGGAAGGCGGCAATCGCGGCGGTACGGTTGTTGTTGCCGGAAAACCGGAAGAGATAATCAAGTGCCGGAAATCTTATACCGGCAAGTATTTAAAGCCATTGTTGAAAAAATAGACACATTTTGACAGAGAGGGGGACACAAATTGACAGATATAGTAGCGGAAAAGCTGAAACAACTGCCTGAGTCTCCCGGTGTTTACATTATGAAGGACGCAACTGCCAATGTCATTTATGTCGGCAAGGCGGTTGTTCTGAAAAATCGGGTCCGGCAATATTTTCAGAGCAATAAAAATCATGCGGCCAAAGTCCGGGCGATGGTTGACAAGATTGCTGATTTTGAGACGATAATAACCGCTTCGGAAGTTGAAGCACTGATCCTCGAGTGCAATCTGATAAAAAAGTATCGGCCCCGATATAATATTCTTCTTAAAGATGACAAGACGTATCCCTATGTTAAAGTAACCTTGGCAGATGATTTTCCGCGGGTGCTCCTGACACGCCGGATATTGAAGGACGGTGCCAAGTATTTTGGACCTTATGCCAATGTCGGCGCGGTACATGAGAGTTTGAAGCTGTTGCGGCGGCTGTTTCCCTTGTGCTCATCTTGAGAATCAGCGGCCCTGTCTGGAGTATCATATCAAGCGCTGTCTTGCTCCCTGTGCCGGGATGATAACTAAGGAAGAATACCGGACAATGGTTGAAGAAGTGGTGCTGTTCTTAGAGGGGCGGACGGCAGCAGTTGAGAAGGAACTGAATAAACGGATGCTGGCTGCGGCAGATGATCTGCAATTTGAATTGGCGGCCCGGTTGCGCGATCAACTGAAAGCCGTGCGCAAGGTTACGGAAAAGCAAAATATCGTTACCGAAGCCGGTGATATGGACGCTCTTGGGATGGCCCGGTCTGATGCGGGAATCTGCATGCAGATATTTTTTATCCGGGACGGCAAGATGCTGGGAAGGGAACACTTCCTGCTGAGCGGTACTGACGGCGAGACCGATGAAGCTGTTTTGACAGCTTTTTTGCAGCAGTATTATCATCGGGCAACATTTATTCCCCGTGAGGTATTGCTGCCGTTTCCGATCGTATCACAGTCTTTGGTGGAAAACTGGCTGACAGAGATCGCCGGGAAGAAGATAAGTGTCGAAGTTCCGCAACGGGGAACGAAACACGATATCATCAATATGGCACAGCAAAACGCACAAAAATACCTGAACGATGAAGCGGAACGATTGAAAGAAGCAAATCGTCAGACGTCAGGGGCTGTTGAGGAGCTGGCGCGATATCTGGGACTGAAAGAGTTGCCACGGCGAATGGAATGCTTTGATATTTCTCATACACAAGGTACTGAAACAGTGGCATCAATGGTTGTTTTTGAAGATGGTGTGGCCAAGAAGTCGGATTACCGGCGGTTCAAGATCAATTCAGCCGAAGGCAAGCCGGATGACTTTTTGTCAATGAAAGAGGTTACTTCCCGCCGTTACGCGAAGGAATCTGTAGAAAAGATGCCGGACCTTATCGTTATCGATGGCGGCAAGGGCCAATTGAGTTCGGCTTTGTCAGTCATCCGGGGGGCCGGGCATAAAACGGTGCCGGTTATCGCTTTAGCGGAGAGGTTTGAATATATCTTTACCGAGCATTCACCGGAGCCGGTAATTTTGCCGAGGAACAGTCAGGCTTTGTACCTGATGCAACGGATCCGTGACGAAGCGCATCGGTTTGCGATAACTTATCATCGTAAATTGCGCAGTAAACGAAATATGGTTTCTGTGCTTGACAATATTGACGGAATCGGTGAAAAAAGGCGGAAAGCTCTGTTTGATGCCTTCGGTTCTTTGGAAAAAATTAAAAAGGCCACTTTGGAAGAGCTGGCG
>CALCTX010000386.1 GCA_937907035.1 uncultured Selenomonadales bacterium | reverse complement strand
GTCGGTATTTATCCTGACAGTTACGGAGTTCAGCCACTTTCGGAGCTGGATATAAAAAATAAGTTGGTCGATTTGGGTGTGTATGCGTTTGTTTCGGATGATGAGATCGCTGACAGAGTTGGTGGCAGCTGGGAGAATATCCCGATCGGCAAGGTTTATCCAATGGAGATAAATGATCTCTGGGTAAACAGCAAGTATGTTGAGCAGAATGGAACAGCTTATCTTCCGGCTCAGGTTATCGCTAATATTTTGAAGCTTAAAATGGAATGGGACGGTGCGACCGGTATGCTGAAGACCCCATACGGGAGTGCACCGGGATATAATATTAAAGACAGATTGTTCTTTAATCCGGCGGATGCGGAAACTCTTTTCCATGTGACAGGAAAATTGAATGACAAAAATGTTTATATTATAAAAAACGTTGAGGTGCCGGCAAAGTGAGAAAGCGTTTGCTGATACTTGACGGCAGCAGTCTGATGTTTCGGGCGTTTTATGCTCTGCCACCGCTTACGGCGGCGAACGGGGCATATACAAATGCGATATTTGGTTTTTCAAATATGCTGTTAAAACTGTTTAAGGATTGGGACCCGGACGAGATTGCCGTTGCTTTTGACAAGAGCCGTCATACTTTCAGGACAGAATTATATCCGGAATATAAAGGTACTCGCGATAAGACTCCGGAGGAGTTCGTTTCGCAGATACCGTTGCTTAAAGAATTGTTAGCGGCCTGGGGAATTGCTTTTCTTGAGCTGGATGATTTTGAGGCTGACGATATTATTGGTACTTTAGCTAAGAAACGCAGTTCTGACGGTGACACGGAGGTGTTTGTTGTTACCGGTGACCGCGATGCATTGCAGCTTATTGATGACAATGTCAAAGTTATTTTTACTAAGAAGGGAATTTCGGAGACAATTGTCTATGACCGCAGTGTTTTTGAGCAGGAGTATGGGTTTGAGCCGATAAAACTTATCGATCTCAAAGGATTGATGGGGGACAGTTCGGATAATATTCCCGGTATTCCCGGAGTTGGGCCGAAGACAGCATCAAAGCTGCTCCTGGAATATAAGTCGCTGGAGGCTGTATTAGAGAATGCGGAGAAGATTTCCGGTAAAAAGCTGCAGGAAAAGCTGATAACCAATCGGGATTTGGCACTGCTTTCCAAGCAACTGGCAACTATAGATTGTCAGGCACCGGTTGACGTTGACAATATCACGTTGACGGTTGCGCCGAAGCTCAATGAGTTGCGGGATTTTTGTCAAAAATATAATTTACGTTCAGTTCTTAAGGCACTGGACGAGATGTATACAGTCAGTTTGTTTGATGAGCCGGGATCAGTGGCGGAAATGGATTTTGTCAATATTGAGAGTGACAATATGTCAGATTTGACGTCACTTTTAGCAAGTTGTCAGTCGTCAGATGCAGTAGCTGTAGCAGCAGCTTATTCCGGCAGGGTACCGCATCTTCAGATAGACCAGCTGGCTGTTGCTGTTGTTGACAAGGCTTTTCTGCTAGTTGACAGTCAGGTGATATCTGTTATTTTGACGTCAATTGTCAATTCCGTGGCTCAAGTGGTATTTTTTGACGCTAAGCCGTTTTTGCATGTCAATAAACAGTTGCCGAAAAAATATCATGATTTGAAGCTGGTGGCTTATTTGCTTGATCCGGAAGCAAATGATTACACACTTGACCGTCTGGTTGGCGGCTATGGGATCAGCGGTCTGCCGGCTGTACCGTCAAATGATGATGTTTCGCTGGTTGTCTGGCAGGCAGAAGCTATATATCGGCTGAAGACATTGCTGCTTGACCGGATGACGGACCTGGGGCTGACAGAGCTTTATTCGGTGATCGATCTGCCGCTTATCCGGGTGCTTTACGAGATGGAAGAAACCGGGATATATGTCAATTCGTCCCGATTGGCGGAGCAGAGCCGTTTAGTATCTGAGCGGCTGGCGAAGTTGCAAAAGGAAATCTATGAAATAGCCAAGGAAGAGTTTAATATAAATTCACCGAAACAGTTGGGAATTATCTTGTTTGAAAAGCTTGGGCTGCCGGCCGGGAAAAAGACAAAAACCGGCTATTCGACCAATGTCGAGGTTTTGAATCAGCTGATCGGTGTTCATCCGATAATTGAACGGATATTGGCTTTTCGGACTTGGACGAAATTGAAGACAACTTATCTTGATGCGTTGCCGGAATTGATCGATCAGGTTACCGGCCGGGTGCATACATCGTTTAATCAGCTGGTAACGGCAACCGGGCGTTTGAGCAGTTCGGAGCCTAATCTGCAGAATATTCCGGTCCGTAAGGAGGAAGGCCGTGAGGTGCGGACTTCTTTTGAGCCAAGCGAAGGTTATGATTATCTGCTGTCGGCAGATTATTCGCAGATCGAGTTGCGGGTATTGGCACATTTGTCACAGGATGCCAATTTTCTGTCGGCCTTTCAGAATGGTGAGGATGTTCATGCGCGGACAGCGGCTGAGGTTTTCGGTTTGCCGATTGAAGAGGTTACACCGGAGCAGCGGCGGCGTGCGAAAGCGGTCAATTTCGGTATCGTTTACGGAATCAGTGATTACGGGCTGGCACAAGATCTGCATATATCCCGTAAGGAAGCGGGAGAATATATCGCGGCTTATTTTAATAAGTGCAGTGGCGTTAAGGAGTTTATCGACGCTACTGTTGCCGAGGCGCACAGGAATGGATATGTGACGACTATGTACGGTCGGCGGCGCGATCTGCCGGCGATTCATAGCAGCAATTTCAATCAGCGTTCGTTGGCCGAACGGATGGCAATGAATACACCGATTCAGGGGTCAGCGGCGGACATTATAAAGCTGGCGATGATATCGGCGGCGAAAAAATTAAAAGAAGCCAAATTGAAAAGCCGGATTTTATTACAGGTTCACGATGAATTGGTATTGGAAGTCCCGGAAAGCGAGAAGGAGACAGTTGCCGCTCTCTTAAAAGAGTGTATGGAGAAGGTTGCGGTCCTCTCGGTTCCATTAGAGGTCGATATACATTGGGGGAAAAATTGGGCGGAAGCAAAATAGGAGTGTGAGTTATGCCGGAAATGCCAGAGGTAGAGACTATCAGACGGTCTCTGACTGATAATGTTGTCAATAAGAAAATTGAAAGCGTCAGTGTCTTTTTGGACAGACTCATCAAACATCCCGATGCGGAGCAATTTGTTGAGACGATAACAGGGAAGACTATCATTGCGTTGAATCGTACCGGAAAGTATCTGAGGTTTGTTCTTTCCGATGATACTGAACTTGTCGTACATTTGCGGATGACCGGACAGCTTTTGTATTCTGACAGTGAACTTGACGTCAAATATGCGCGGCTCATAATGTTTTTTACTGACGGTTCCAAGCTGGTATATGCCGATCTCAGAACGCTTGGCGCTCTTTATGCGATAAAGAAGGATGAACTCGGTTTGATCAAGGGACTTGATTCGATGGGGCCGGAGCCGCTTTCGGCTGAGTTTACGGCAGAGTATTTGAAAAAAACGCTCAATAAGAAGCGGGTAAAGATGAAGAGTTTCTTGCTTAATCAGTCATATATCGGCGGTTTAGGGAATATTTATGCTGATGAGGCGTTGTTTTTGGCGGGTATTCACCCGGAAAGGCTGGCTAATTCTGTCAAAGAGGAAGAGGTCAAAAAGCTGTATGATGCGATAAATAAAGTAATACAGGATGGTATAAATGACGGCGGGACTACTTTCAGCGATTATCGTGATGGCAATGGCGAGAAGGGAAGTCACCAGGATAATTTGTTCGTTTATCAGCGGGAAGATGAGCCGTGCAAGACTTGCGGAGCAAAGATAGAACGTGTTGTTGTCGGCGGGCGGAGCTCGCATTTTTGTCCGAAATGTCAACCATTGGGAAAGGGAAAAAAGAAATGATAAAAATAGGCCTTACTGGAGGAATCTCCAGCGGAAAGAGTACAGTATCGGAATATCTCAATCAAAAATATGGAGTCACGATAATAGATGCTGACCGGATTGGTTATGAGATAGCGGAACCGCATAAAGAATTGTGGGAAGAATATGTTAAGCGATATGGCAGCGATAAAGTATTATTAGCTGACGGCACACTTAACCGTCGGGCTGTCGCAAATATCGTATTTAGTTCGGCTGAAGAACAGAAATGGATGGATTCTGTAGCAATTCCATTGATTGAAGATAAAGTTTCCCGACAAATTAAAGAATATGAGAAAAAAGGGGAAAAAGCAGTTATTATTGATGCGCCACTTTTGTTTGAAAAAGGTTGGGAATACATGGCTGATTCAATCTGGGTGGTGTATGTAAATCCGGAAACCCAGCTTAAGCGTTTGATGAAACGGAACAATTATGATGAAAAAACAGCGGAAATGCGGATAGCTTCGCAGATGTCGCTGGAAATAAAAAAAGAGAAAGCTGATGTTGTTATCGATAACAGCGGAACTTTAGAAGAAGCGAGAAAACAGGTCGATGAAGCCTGGGCAAAGATAAATTGAGTGAGGGGTCAGATAATGAGGCTGAAAAAGCTGGAGCATAAAAAACTTCAACGACAAAAACTTATTCGGCTTTTCGGCATTTTGTTTTTGGTGTTATCGGGACTTCTTTATATCGGTTATCATCTTGATTCGGTACAGCGGAAGATGTTTTATCCGTATCCGTATCAGGAAACGGTTGAAAAGTATGCGATCAAATATCGGGTTGACAGTTCTCTGTGTGCGAGTGTCATAAATAAAGAAAGCAAGTTCAAAAATGATGCGGAATCGCATCGCGGAGCATTGGGGCTTATGCAACTGATGCCGGAGACTGCTAAATGGATCGCTGAACAGATTCATGAAAAAGATTTTACGGTGGAAAAACTCAGAGATCCCGAGACAAATATTCGTTTCGGCGTGTGGTATCTTTCTTCATTACAGTCCGAGTTTAAATACAACGAGACTTTGATGCTGGCGGCTTATAATGCCGGTCGTGGTAATGTACATGAATGGATGGAAGAATACGGTTGGGATTATGAGTTTAATGAACCGAAACGTATACCGTTTGATGAAACGAAAGAATATGTTGCTGATGTGATAAAAGGCAAGGCAAAATATCGGAAACTTTATCATCACAAGGTTCCTGTTCCTTAAGGTGAGCAAGATGTCGAAGTATTGTATTGTACCAAAAAGTAAAAATGATATATTCCGTCTGTTTGCTGATTCAGATATGACAGATGCCGAAAGAGAGAATCTTGAAGCGGCAGGTATCCGTTATATTGAGATCACTCCGGAGGAATGGAGATGGGAAATCCTGCTCGAAACGCAAACGCTTTTCGCGGAGGATTTTTTATTGCGGGCAGCTGAGGTGGTACGGCAAAAGTGCAAGTTGAAAGATGTTGTGTTTTATCAGCATGTTGTCAGTTTGTCAGCGGCTGTTGAGCAAAACTGGAAAAAGCTGGTCTGTGAAGCGATGAAGGATTCGCCGGCCGGCAAAGGCTTGCTGCTGGAAGCAGAACATTTTACAGAAGGTAATACGCTTATTGTCAAGGTAATGGGCGGACTGGCGGCTGAGCTATTGGATAAGCTCAAGATTGCCGACAAACTGCAGCAAACGATCGAAAAATTTACGGGTATCCGCTGTGATGTCAAGTGTCAGGCTATGGACGAGGCTCATGCTCCGAATACTTGCGATGTTGACAATAAGATTTATGAGACTGAGGCCTATAAGGTTGCACTTGATCAAAAGAAGAATCAAAAGTCTGTGCCGACGGGTAAGTCTGATGTAAAAACTAAGGAAACGAAAACAGCCGGAGCACCGGCAGGTGAAGATTTTATTCTCGGAAACAATGTCAGCGGTGATGTACAGAATATTGACGATATCCGTAATGAGACCAAAGACGCTGTATTTGTCGGATCGATAATTGATGTCAGCGGTCGGGAACTTAAGAGTACAAATATTATTGTCTTCTCGTTTGCTGATGATACAAACGGAGTTTCCTGTAAGGCATTTTTGAAGGATAAGGACGAATATAATGCGGTTCTGAGCGCTTTAAGCAAGGTCGTTAAGGATGACGGCCTTGTCAAGATAAAGGGCAAATTCGCATATGACAGTTTTTTGAATGATATGGGAATGATGGTCAATAGTATCCAAAAGACCAAAAAAGCTGAGCGTATGGACAATGCTCCGGAAAAGCGGGTCGAACTCCATGCTCATACGCAGATGAGTGCTTTGGATGCTGTCGTGTCACCGAAAAAGTTGATAAAAACCGCTGCCAAATGGGGCTGGGATGCGATCGCGATAACTGATCATGGCGTTATCCAGGCTTATCCGGAAGCGATGGAGACTGTTGAAAAGCTGGATATTAAAGTCATTTATGGTATGGAAGGATATTTGGTCGGCGATGATCTTGAGCAGAAGCGGGCGAATCATATCATTATTTTGGCCAAAAATCTTATTGGTTTGCAAAATCTTTATCGTTTGGTATCGATATCGCATTTGCGGACACTTTATGTAAAACGTAAACAGCCACGGATACCGAAGAAGCTTTTAGCTGAGTATCGTGAAGGACTGATCATCGGTTCAGCTTGTGAAGCCGGTGAATTGGTGCGGGCTATTGTTGCCCATCAAAGCGAAGAAGAACTTTTGCGTATTGCTTCGTTTTATGATTATCTGGAAATACAGCCAATCGGCAATAATGCTTTTTTAAAGCGCAGTGATGAATTCCCGGATATTCAGACTGATGAAGACTTGAAGACGATAAATCTCAAGGTCGCTGATCTGGCAAAGAAGCTTGGAAAAATGCTGATCGCAACCTGTGATGTGCATTTTCTTAATCCGGAAGATTCGATTTATCGGGCAGTAATAATGAAAGGTAACGGTTTTTCGGATGCTGATCAGCAACCGCCACTTTATTTGCGAACTACAGAAGAGATGCTGGCTGAGTTCGATTATTTAGGCGAAGAAGAGGCTTATGCGGCTGTCGTTACCAATCCGCGCAAGATAAGCGAGATGGTCGAAAAATTTAAGCCGATTCCTGATGAGCTTTATTCTCCGAAGATACCGGGCGCGGATGAAGAAATAACAAATATGGCCTATGCAAAAGCGCATGATATGTATGGCGAGGTTTTGCCGAAGATCGTTCAGGACCGGATAGATCTGGAGCTAAAACCGATCATCGCGCATGGTTTTTCGGTGTTGTATCTTATCGCGCACAAACTGGTAAAGAAATCTAATCTTGACGGTTATCTTGTCGGGTCGCGAGGTTCGGTAGGTTCATCGTTTATTGCGACAATGACCGATATTACTGAGGTAAATCCTTTGCCACCGCATTGGCGCTGTCCGAATTGCAAACACAGCAAGTTTGTTACTGATGGTTCATATAGCAGCGGGTTTGACCTGCCTGATTTGGATTGCCCGGTTTGCGGTACGCCGATGATAAAAGACGGACATGAGATACCGTTTGCGGTATTTTTGGGATTCGATGGCGATAAAGTTCCGGATATTGATTTGAATTTCTCCGGAGTATATCAGCCGGTGGCTCATAAGTATACAGAAATACTTTTCGGCAAGGATAATGTTTATAAAGCCGGACAGATTCAGACAGTTGCCGATAAGACGGCGTATGGTTATGTAAAGCATTTCTTTGAAGAAAAGGGTATCAAAAAGCGTGACGCCTATGTAGAGCATATTGTCAAAGGCTGTTTGGGAACCAAGCGAACAACCGGTCAGCATCCGGCCGGCATAATGGTTGTACCGCGTGATATGGATGTGCATTTCTTCTCGCCGATTCAGCGTCCGGCCAATGATCCGGAGGTTGAGACAATAACGACGCATTTTGATTATCATTCGATCAGCAGCAGGCTGGTAAAGCTTGATATTCTCGGCCATGATGATCCGACTATGATAAAAATGTTGGAGGATTTGACGCATCGAGATCCGAAGACTATTCCGTTTGACGATAAGGCAACCTTGAGCTTATTCCAAAAGACAGTCGCACTTGGTTTGACACCGGAAGAATTAGGTGCTAATTCAGGAACATTCGGTATACCGGAATTTCGGACATCATTTACCCGGCAGATGATCGATGATACTCATCCTGATTGTTTCAGTGATCTGGTACGAATATCAGGCTTTTCGCATGGCACGGATGTCTGGCTCGGAAATGCCCAGGATTTGATCCGCAGCGGCAAGACGACATTGAAGAATGCTATCTCGGCCCGTGATGACATTATGGTTTACTTGATACATAAGGGCGTTGAACCTTTGCTGTCATTTAAGACGATGGAAAATGTCCGTAAAGGAAAAGGCATAGCCCCGGAGGTCGTTGAGAAGCTTCGGGCCAGCAATGTTCCGGAATGGTACATCGAGTCATGTCAAAAGATAAAGTATCTGTTTCCGCGGGCGCATGCAACGGCGTATGTTATGATGGCATACCGTATCGCTTATTGTAAGGTTCATTATCCTTTGGCATTTTATGCGGCGTACTTTTCTATCCGGGCGGATGCATTTGACGTCAGTATCATTTCCAAGGGTAAGGACGAGATCAAGCGGCGGCTTGATGAGCTTAACGCATTGGACAAACCGGAAGGCAAGGACAAAGACTTGCTGATTGTGTTGCAGATTGCTTGGGAAATGTACTTGCGCGGTTTCTATGTCGAAAAGATCGACTTATATAAATCTGACGCAGTAAAATTTATCATTCATGAAAATTCGTTGTTGCCACCGCTTAATTCCTTGAACGGATTTGGCAATGTTGCGGCGAAAAGCTTGGTCGAGGCCAGAAAAAACGGGCCGTTTACATCGATTGCCGATATCAAAAAACGGACCAGTGCCTCACAGACGAATATAGAACAGCTTCGGGAACACGGTTGCCTGGCCGGGATGCAGGAAAGCGATCAGATGGAGTTGTTTGCTTAATATTTTCAATTAAAATAAAAACGATTGGATTTCTTTTTCACAGAAATTCAATCGTTTTTTATTTACATTAATTGGCAAAGATCGGGATGTTGTCAATTGTATGGTAATATTCAATAAATTATGCTAAAATAATCATAGGTGTATACTTGTAACTTGCAATATCAAAGAGGCGAGATAAAGATGGAAGATAAAAATCTGAAATTATCCGAGATAGATAAAAAAAGCATTGCCAGACAACATAAATTTTATATCTGTGTTTGTGCCGTTTTGGCTGTGCTTATTGCGGGCATAGCTTTTTTCCTGCATTCTCAGGTCGGTTATGAACCAAAAGTAGAGATAAAGCCGTTAAATAAATATGATAAGACTATACGGATTGTCGATGATATAGATTTTTGTCCGTATTCTTATTATGACAAAAATGGCGTGCCGACTGGTTATGATGTTGAATTTGTGGCTGAACTGGCAAACCGGTTGCACATGAATCTGGATTATCGTTTGATTTCGTGGGAAACGGTACATGATGTAATGGCAGGCGGTCAGGCTGATGCAGCTTTTGGTGCCAATCTCGAAGAAGCCCGTCCGGAGTATGTCTATACGACACCAGTATCGTCAACACCGTTTATGGTTTACAGCAAAACACGTATAGTTACTTTTACTGAGTTGTTTGATAAGAAGATAGCGGTTTTGGCGAATACGACTTCAGCAAAGTTCCTTGCTAATGCCGGATTAGCGAAAAATCTCGTTGAGTGTAAAAATTATTCGGAAACG
>CALCTX010000385.1 GCA_937907035.1 uncultured Selenomonadales bacterium | reverse complement strand
GATGCATTCAATAAGGCAATATCCTATAAATGGAGAGTTAAGCAAGTGGGATACAGTATAGCCATGATGTTTTTGAAGGCTTATGAAAAGGGAGAAACCATTTATTTAAGTATGGCAAGCAGATGTTTCTCTGACAATTCCGCTTTGTATCATGCAAGAACCATTATTGGAAAAAGAGAGTATATCTATTTAGGTTCTGTAATTGTTATAATTATTGCTTTAGAGTTACTTGTATTGTTCTATTCCAATCATTTGGCTTACTTTGGACTCTCTTTGTCATTATGATTTTTCCATTTTTTTCAATGGTCTTTATTATATTTTCAATAATTTTTTCTCAATATTTTTTGTAAAATTTAGGCATACCTAAAAATTTAGAAACATTTATATGTCATGAAGACAAATCTATGATTAACAATAAGTTTAGGTATATCTAAATATTATTGTTTCTTTAAAAATCTTGATTGTTGTTTATTAGTTCGGGTATAATAATCTAAAGTTTTCGATAATTATCTTCCTCCCTTTCTTTAGATTATTATTATCCATATTTTCCAAACACACATCATTTTCTTCTGTAGTTTCGCTCACTACTTCTTTTTTGGAAAATTGGACTAATGAAAACTTTTTAAGATTAAAAGGAACCATTTTATAATAACATATTTTTGCGTATTGTTATTAGCAATCTCCAAATAGTACATGGCATTCTAAATCCCAGGTTTGCTATGTACTGCCTCTTATTTTATAGTTTTTTTATATTTTTAACTTTATTCTTTTCATTATTGCATTTCTTCTTGTATTTCAATGGCCTGATCAAACATTTTGGTCCATACCCGATAAGGTCTTCCCGTTTAGCAAGTTTAAGCGCTTCACAGACAATATCACGATTCTCCGGCAACCAAAATTGCATAAGTGCCCGTTGTCTTGCTTTATTACGATACGATTTGGCAGTATATACCTTTTTCCCGGAAAAGGGATTGATTCCCGTATAATACATACAAGTCGAAAGTGTTCCCGGTGTAGGTATAAAATCCTGAACTTGCTCCGGCCGATAACCAAGCTGACGAATAAATTGTGCCATTTCAATCGCATCTTTTAATGTTGCACCCGGATGACTGGACATAAAATATGGCACTAAATATTGTTTTTTCCCTATTTCATCATTTTTTTGTTTAAACCGTTCAACAAAATCCAAATATATCTTTTTCGGTGATTTTCCCATCAATTCCGTAACCGAAACCGATATATGCTCAGGAGCAATTTTTAATTGCCCGCTTATATGATAACGGCATAACTCATCTAAAAATTCGTCTTTAGCCAATAAAAGATAATCAAAACGTATCCCGGAACGAATAAATACTTTTTTGACCTTAGGCAACGCCCTGAGTTCTCGCAATAACTTTATATAATCACTGTGATCGACTGTCAAATTTTTACACGGAACTGGTGATAAACATGATTTTCCCCGACAGGTCCCTCTATTAAACTGCTCCTTGCACGATGGTTCACGAAAGTTTGCTGTTGGACCGCCGACATCGTGAATATATCCTTTAAATTCTTTCATTTGTGTCATCAGTTTAGCTTCTCTGATGATCGAACCATGGCTGCGGCGCTGAATCATCCTTCCCTGATGCGATATGATCGCACAAAAATTGCAACCGCCAAAGCACCCCCGGTGACTAACGATACTGAATTGCACTTCTTTAATAGCTGGTACTCCGCCAGCCTTTTCATATATCGGATGATATGTTCTCTGATAAGGAAGATCATATATTTCATCCATCTCAGCTTCGGAAAGCGGATAAGCCGGTGGATTTTGAACAATACAAAATTCACCATTTTGTTGTGCCAATCGTTTCCCTCGAAAAGCATCCTGTTCCAAATATTCCAGTTTAAAAGCCTCAGCGAACGCCAACTTATCTTCAAGGACTTCATCAAAAGACGGCAGTTTCTCATAGTCCCAAACATAATTGAAATCAGGAACCCTGTAACATGTTCCTCTGACATCTTGAATATCAGCCGCCTCAATACCTTGCTGTAAATCTGCGGCAATCTCCAATACAGCTTTTTCCCCCATGCCATAAATCAACAAATCAGCCTGGCTATCTGCCAGTATAGATTTTCTCACTTTGTCAGACCAATAATCATAATGCGCAAACCGCCTTAAACTAGCTTCAATGCCACCGATGATTATCGGAACGTCCGGATATATCTCCCGCAGACGATTAGCATAGACAATAACTGCAGCCAATTTTCCCACCCGGAGAATATGCATCCTCGCGCCGTACTTTCTTTGCTGCCGTAAATCGATTCAGCAAAGAATCCATATTGCCGGAAGATACCAAAAAGCCCAGCCTTGGTTTACCAAGCCGTTGAAAATCAACGGTAGTACGCCAATCAGGCTGAGCTATCAAACCAACACGGTAGCCATGCTTTTCCAGCAGGCGGCAAATTATTGCCGGTCCAAAGCTCGGGTGGTCAACATATGCGTCACCGGAAACGAACACAAAATCCAACTCATCCCAGCCACGCTTTTCCATATCTTTTTTTGTTATTGGTAAAAAACTATCTTCGTTCTCAGCCAATTATTATCTTCCCAATCAGCGTTTCTTTTGTACCGTTGTTCTCGGTGCTGTAAAAGTCTTTTCTACAACCTCACCGATTTTTCCGGCTTGAGTAAGCTCAACTGCGCCGGCATTGCCGATCAAAACAAATATCCGCTCATTAGCAGCCCACTCAAAAGACTGGCCCTTATCTGCTGTGCCTTCAAAAACTGTCTTTCCGTCAACAATAACTTGAGCCCAGCAATAATCAGAAAACACTGCGCCAACATTAACCGCCCCAGCCGCCGGTGCAGATACAGTGGCAGTCTTTTCCGTCTCGACCGCTTTTTTCTCATCTTGCTTTATATCAGTTTTTTCTGTGGCTTTAGCGTCAACTTTTTTATCTGCATCCTTATTTTTGTCATCAACATTCTTTTCTGTCTTTTTATCGTCTGCAGGCTTCTTTTCTGCTGGTTTTTTAACCGGCTCCGGTTGCTTTTCTGCAACCTTTGCCACCGTTGCAGGTTTAGCTGAAGTATCTTCGCCAAAGAAATAATATATACTGCCAACGAAAGCACAAACTATAAGACCTATAACGATCATAATGTTCTGCCCGCGATGTGACTTATGAACACGTTCCTTAAAGTCATTCCCTGAGGAAAACATCTCGCCCCTGCTCTGCTGACTTGTTTCCGGCACACTATCTGCCTGATTTTGAACCAAAGAAGGATGCTCTTCACGGTACTGTTGCATTATATAATCAGTGTTTAACTGTAAAAAATTAGCATAATTTTTTACAAAACCACGAACATAGACTTCACTCGGCAATGAGTCGAAATCACTATTTTCAATGGCTTCAATATACAAAGCGCGAATACTTGTTTCGCGTTCAATATCCTTTATCGACAGCCCTTTATTTTCCCGTTCAGCGCGCAGGATATCGCCAACCATTTTGTCTTTCCTCCTTCAATATTATATAAAAACCTAATTTCCCAATTTCATTATATCGAAAACCTATTACTAATACAATAGATATTCTTTTTTTGATAAAATTTTCAGCACTTTTTCAACTATATTACCTGTGTTCCTGCCAACACTGTTCCAAGTATTGTCTGATCCGTTTTTCAGCTCCGTTTTCAGTTGGCCGATAATATATCTTATTTTTCAATTCATCGGGCAAATATTGTTGTGGCGTAAAATGTCCCGGAAAATCATGCGGATAAATATAATCTATACCATGGCCAAGCTTTGCTGCCCCTTTATAATGCGCATCACGCAAATGTAACGGTACCGCACCGCAATTTTTCCCACGTACATCAGCCAGAGCTTTATCGATTGCCAAATAAGCCGCATTACTTTTTGGTGCTGAAGCAACATACGTTACAGCTTCAGCCAGTGGGATCCGTGCTTCCGGCATCCCGACAAATCTTACT
>CALCTX010000384.1 GCA_937907035.1 uncultured Selenomonadales bacterium | reverse complement strand
AAAACAATATGAAGTTGAGTTGCCGATTTGTGAAACTGTTTGTAATATAGTTTGTCATGGGGCAGATCCTAAGTCTGCACTTGATAGTTTGTTTTTACGATCAATAAAAACCGAATAAATTATTTTTTGCCGAAAGCAAATAGCTTTACAGCTAAAAATGTTACCGGGACACCGAGAATTGCGGCAATAAGATAGCTGACAATCGGCGGAAAGCCCAGGAAGTTATAAAAGATGATGACAATAACATTTTGGATTATATAATTCGGAATATAAGAAATGAAAAATTTTATGCAGCGGTTGCGGCTTAATGGTTCATGAAATATAAATTTGCTGTTCAGCCAATAAGCGATAATATTGCTGGTAATATAGGCTATGTTAAACGAGAGATTGGCATCGGGAACGGCAAAGGAATACAACCAGGCAAAAAATGTTCCGTTAAAAGTGTTTACACATCCGATAATAAGAAAAAGGAAAAATTCTTTTGACAAAAAATGTTTTTTCAATGTGTCAAGAGTTTGCAAAATGACAGCCCCTTTCATGTGTAATTATGAGCATTTGAAAGGGGCTTTGTCAATGGCAATTTTAGCTTGGCTTTTAAATGAGATGATTTTGCGGTATAATACAGTTGTAGTATTGTATAAAAAATTCATTTAGAAATGAAGTGTATTGAATAATGAAATTTATATCGATAGTTGTCCCGGTTTACAATGAAGAGGACAATATCAGACATTTTTATGAGGCGGTAGTAGATACGATGAAACCGCTGAACTATGATTTTGAGCTGGTTTTCGTGGATGATGGTTCTAAGGACAGCAGTCGGGAGATTTTGCATGAGTTGGAAATGATGGACGAACGGGTACAGCCAATTTTCTTGGCGCGCAATTCCGGACACCAGTTAGCATTGACTTGCGGACTTGATCATGCTGATGGCGATGCAGTTGTAACCATGGATGGTGATATGCAGCATCCGCCGGAGATGATTCCTATGTTGCTCGAATATTGGGAACAGGGCTATGAAGTAGTCCAAACAATTCGTAAGACAACAGAGGGAGTTTCTTTTCTGAAGAAATTGACCTCGAAGTATTACTATAAAGTACTGAATATGATGTCGAAGGTTCACATCCAGCCGGGTGGGTCGGATTTTCGCTTGATGGATAAAAAGGTTGTCAAAGCTTTTCGGCGTTATCGGGAACATGCCCGCTTTATTCGGGGAATGATCGGTTCAATGGGTTACAAACAGATTCAGATCGATTTTGTTGCACCGCCGAGATTTGCCGGAGTTTCTAAATTTTCACCGCGCAAAATGCTAAATTTTGCACTCGATGGGATTATGGCCTTTTCGACTTTGCCACTGCGTTTTGGGTTATATGCAGGTGTGTTTTGTGGTTTTTTAAGTTTTATTTTGTTTTTACATGTTTTGTTTACTAAGTATATTGCAAATGATGCTGTCCCAGGTTGGGCAACGATTACCGGTTGTATATTATTTTTTGGCGGCCTGCAATTGACTATTTTGGGAATTATTGGTGAGTACATCGGGCGCATATTTGAAGAGGTAAAAGCGAGACCGTTATATTTGATCGCTCGCGGAAAACCGAAAGATGAAAATGCAGATTGAAGGGGCGGATTATTATGAAGAAGTATGATGTAGCAATTGTTGGTGCAGGTCCAGCCGGAATATATGCTGCCTATGAATTGATCACTAAGAAACCTGAATTAAAGATCGTAATCGTTGAGAGCGGACGGGAAATATTTAGCAGGGTTTGTCCTATTTCCAGCGGAAAGTCAAAAACTTGCCTGAGTTGCAATCCCTGTAATATAATGCGTGGCTTTGGCGGTGCGGGAGCTTTTTCTGATGGCAAATTCAATTTTACTACACAATTTGGTGGCTGGCTTAATGAGTATATTGATGATGAAGAGGTAATGAAACTGATTCATTATGTTGACGAAATAAATCTTCAATATGGGGCACCGACTAAAGTATATTCTACTGCTGGCAGCAAATTAGGGAAAAAAGCGTTAGAATATGATCTTCATTTGTTAGAAGCCAGTGTCAGACATTTGGGAACGGAAAATAATTTTAATATGCTGAAAGGTATATATAATTTTCTGAAGGATAAGATCGAGTTCCGTTTTTTGACAGCAGTAAAACAGATTGATGCCGATGGGAATGGAGATAATAATCTCATATTGGAAACCGGGGATAAAATAAAAGCAGGGTATCTTATTGTTGCTCCGGGAAGAGCTGGTGCAGAATGGTTTACTAATGAGTGCCGCCGGCTTAAGATGCGGCTATTGAATAATCAAGTGGATGTCGGAGTACGTATAGAAGTACCGGATGAAATTTTTAATCATATTACTGATGAAGTATATGAAGCAAAGCTTGTTTACAGAACTAAACAATATGGTGATTTGGTTCGGACATTTTGTATGAATCCGCATGGACAGGTTGTGGTGGAAAACACGGATGGGATTATTACTGCTAATGGCCATTCATACAGCGATCCGAAACTTCAGAGCCATAATACTAATTTTGCATTGTTAGTAAGCAATCGTTTTACTGAACCGTTTAATGAACCGCATCAATATGGGAAACGGATAGCCTCTTTTTCCAATATGCTTGGCGGTGGTGTTATTGTTCAACGCTATGGCGATTTGCTCAAAGGACATCGTACTGATGCTGACCGGTTGGCAAAAAGCTTTACTAAACCTACTTTACAGGCTACGCCGGGTGATCTGTCGTTGGTTTTACCGAAACGCCATCTCGATAATATTATAGAGATGATCGAAGCTCTTAATAATATTGCTCCGGGTATGACGAATGATGATACGCTTCTTTATGGCGTTGAAGTAAAATTCTATAGTTCCCGGATTGTACTCAGTCCTGAATTAGAAACGGAACTGACTAATGTGTTTGCTGCCGGTGATGGTGTCGGAGTGACGAGAGGCCTTTCTCAGGCCGGGGCCAGTGGTGTTTATGTTGCACGAACTATTTTGTCGCGGATAGATAGCTGATAGAAAAACATTCAATTTTATATAATTTTTAAAAAATAATGATGTTTCCAAGAGTTTTTCCTTGTTTATATTGGTGTTTTTTTGTATACTAGATATAGGTATCGAATTCCTAAATTGGTTTATTATATTATAATAGACGAGCAGGTGAGATAATGGAGAAAGTCAAGGTAATGGTTGTTGACGATTCTCGTGTCAGCTGTGCAATGCTGTCAGATATTTTGTCAAAAACTAATTTCGAAGTTTGTGCGGTTGCTCGAAATGCTGCCGATGCTGTTGAGATGTATAAGAAGCATCGTCCTGTGGTTATTACGATGGATATGAATTTACCGGATGCGGATGGTCTGGAGTGCAGCCGTCGTATCAGAGCAATCAATTCAAATGTTAAAATCGTTATGATAAGTGCTATGAAGGACGCCAGCCTTATTTCTCGTGGGCGTTCAATTGGCATTAGTTCGTTTTTGCAAAAACCGGTCGATACTAATGAACTCATCGATACATTGTTGTTTTTGTGTCAGAGCCGGGCGGGGCAGATTGCCGTTTTACGTGAATCGTATGTAAAATCCTTTGCCAAGGTTTTGCAGCAATCACTGTTAAGCATTACCGGTCTGAAGAGCGAGGTCACGGTTGATCTTGAAGAAACACAGTATCTGCGGATTGATGGCGTAGCGGTTGTTATTGGTCTTACCGGTTATCCGGTCGGAAGAGCGATAATGTATATGAGTGATGAAGTGATGAAGAAATTTGCAGCACTGTTTTTAGGGAAAAGTGATGCGAAAAAAGTAACTAATGAAGAAGCTTGTGAAGCGGTTGAAGAAGCCGGAAATATCATAATGGGACGTGGTGTTTCGGCAATCAATGATGTATTCAGAGACAAAGAAATGAGGATCACTCCGCCGGGGACGATCGCAGGTGAGGAAATCAAGATTGCCAATCTGAGTATTACTTCATTTTTAATAAAAGCATCTACCCGTATTGGCGATATTTTTATCAATATTGGCTTTGCAGAGGGGGAGTAAATGATGGATGCAAAATTAGTAAATCCGTTCATTGATGCTCTCACAGCTGTTATGCCGCAGATGGGGTTTGACACGCCGGTTCGTTCTAAAATGGAGGTTCGAACTGATAGCGTTGAGAGCACAGGTATTTCGGTAATAGTTGGTTTTACTAAAGAAATCAGAGGCAATGTTGTTTATAACATGACAGATGAAGCAGCTCGCTTTATTGCTTCAAAGATGATGATGGGAATGCCGGTGCCGGTGTTTGATGATATGGCACAGAGTGCTATTTCGGAGATGTCAAATATGTTGACAGCTAATGCGGCAACGAATCTTACAGCGTTGGGCTATAATGTTGATATTTCAACGCCAAGTCTTTCGATTGGTGCCGGATTTAAGATCAAGATATCTCAGGAACAATTTTTAGCCGTTGAAATGGACCTCGGTGGTGCAATTTTGGAACTTAATATTGCAGTTCAGGCTTGATTTATGATTAAATAATAAGTGGCAGTTAAAAACTGCCATTTTTCTTTTTCATTTAGTTTGTGTTATTTTTTTCAGTACATTTATGGTTTGTGCTATTTCATCGGTGGTGTTCCACCATCCTGGGGAAAAACGGATCGTTCCTGTGGGAAATGTGCCAAGGGTTTTATGGGCGGAAGGGGCACAATGAAGCCCGACACGTGTCATTATGCCATATTCTTCACTCAATTGATTGGCTGCTGCTGCCTGATCAATACCACATACCTGAATAGATATGACGCCGGTCCGTTGGCTGATATTATGTCGGCCGACAATTTTTATTTTGTTAGTGAATTCTAAGGGAAGCAATTCGGTAATGAATTGTTCTGTCAATTGAAGTTCATGTTGGTATATTTTTGCTAAGGTGGTTTCTTCCAGCCATTTCAGTGCAGCATTGAGTCCGATAATACCAGGAATATTTAATGTACCGGCTTCAAAGCGGTCCGGCACAAAGTCGGGTATTTCTTCTGTATGACTGACACTGCCGGTTCCACCTGAAATAAGTGGTTCAATAAAGCTGACCAGTTCGGGGGTAAGAATAAAACCCCCGATACCCTGCGGCCCGAGCAATCCTTTATGGCCGGTAAAGGTAAGAATATCTATGTTCATTGCTTGCATATCTATCGGAAGAATTCCTGCAGTTTGAGCAGTATCAACAATAAATATCAGTCGTTTTTTACGGCAAAAATTACCGATTTCTTGTATTGGGAGTATTGTGCCACATACGTTACTGGCGTGGGTAATAACGACTGCCTTGGTGTTCGGAGTCATAGCTTGCTCAATGGCTGCGATATCAAGCATTCCTTCGGGAGAACATTTTGCCCGGCTGAAGCAAATTTCTTGTTTGCAAAGTTGTTGAAGTGGACGCATTACGGCATTATGTTCCATTGATGAAACAATTACGTGATCGCCTGGCTTAAGCAGCCCCTTTAAAACGAAATTCAAGCTTTCAGTTATATTTTTAGTGAAAATAACATTACGAGGGTCTGGACCGTTGAATAACCGGCATAGTCTTTTTCTGGTGTCGTAAACGATGCCTTCAGCAGAAAAAGCCCGGGAATATGAGCTGCGATTTATGTTGGAGCCATTATGCAGCATATATTGACTGATAGCATCAATTATCGCAGCTGGCTTAGGAAATGTAGTACAGGCATTGTCAAGATATATTGGTTTCATTTTTTCAACTCCCTGATTGCTTCTGTATAAATTTTAAAGCCAGGCGGGAAGCTTGGCAATAGCTCTTTTTATTATGGTTATTTATTGAAACAGGATGTGGTCGATTTGTTAAAAAGTGAAAAATTACAGATCGTTATTGGCGGTTCTGTAATTGGCCTTATTGGTGCTTTGATGGTATTTGAAGGAAATCCGAAAAATATGGGATTTTGTATTGCCTGTTTTATCAGGGATATTGCCGGAGCTTTGGG
>CALCTX010000383.1 GCA_937907035.1 uncultured Selenomonadales bacterium | reverse complement strand
TAAAACGGATTCGAGATCCTCTCTGTCATCAGAATCCATCTTGGCAGATAAATTATCAATTACATACTCAAATAAAGCCAGTGCATCATTAAGCCGGTCTTGCAGCAAACAAATCCGTCCCAATAATATCCGGGCCTTAACACTGTCGCTCTTTACTTTGAGAGTATTGGTGATCCATTGTCCGGCCCGTTCATAGTCCCCCATCATAAAGTAACAAAAGGCACAATTATACATAAATCGTGGTTCCATACATTTTTCCGCTGCCAATTGTGATAATTCATTAACCGCCTCGGCATATTTTTCTTCTTCGATCAATTGATCTGATGCATTAAGGATTGTCTCAATACGTTGTTCTCTTTCATTGGCTTGCAACTTTTCTTTATTTTTTTTGATCTTCTTATCGGTCTTTCCCATTTGTCTTCCCCCTTGTAGAATATCTATATTTTAAATTTCACCATTACCGGCAGTTATTCCTTCCATCTCAGATACTGTTTTTGTTCCAGATACCCGGCCCAAATTCTTTGATAAGCGGCTTCCAAATCTGCCATATAAATCTCAGCATTGCCAAGCGCTGAAGCCTGAAAGCGCTGCCGCAACATAAAATGCAGTTCCTGCAAATATGGCAGATCATTTGCCAATTGAACAGCCTTATCTACATATTCAGTGGCTGTCCAAGCACACAAATCTCCCAGACCGACATTGCTCAGCAGACTGTATCCGAATCGCGTACCATGCCGGCTGCCGGCCAGAGAAATAACCGGCACTCCCATATACAATGCATCACAGGTAGTCCCGCCCCCCGGATAAGGATAGGTATCCAGAGCGATGTCCATCTTAGCATAAGCAGCAAAATAATCATTGCTCCAGCCTGCAAAATCCACTCTATCCAAAGGAATACCAACCAACTGCAATCGTTGTTCAGCTTGTTTCCGGCTATATACATCATCAAAAGCTGCCGCTTTTAAAAACAATCGGGATTTGGGTACCTGAAAAATGATCTGTTTCCAAAGCTGCAACATGTCATCTGTAACCTTAGTAAAATTATTAAAGCTGCCAAAGGTTATCCAGCCATTTTTACAGCACGGGATTGACTCCGTTACCGGGGGTGCATTCCATGGCAAATA
>CALCTX010000382.1 GCA_937907035.1 uncultured Selenomonadales bacterium | reverse complement strand
GGGAAATTCTTACAGGATAATGTTAAAGATGATGATATGATCTGTTTGTTTGGTGATTATAAAACATCGGCAGTTTATTACAGTGACAAAGAGATTTATTGGTTAGTTCATGAGGCTGTACTTGAGGACGTTAAGCCTAAAGCCATGAGTTGGAATATGAAGAATGTAATGCCGATTTTTGCTATAGAAAAGCTGCCAACCGATAGGACTATATACCTATTGCTCCATGACAAATATAGTAAAAAATTTCCGACATCCTTCAAAACAGATGAGTGGGTTGAAGTTGGGAAGTTTAGCAGATGCAAGATATATCGGCGTGATTCACGTAAATAGTTGAAACGGCAGAGATTCTTCTCTGCCGTTTTTTATAATAGTTTTCTATCAGAACATCTAAAGTTGGGGGGTAATTGAGATAGACAAAAAGTAATATTGTAAAACCAATAAAAAATTATTATGATAAAGAAAATGGATTTGTTTACTAATTTATTGCAAGGCGGCGAAAATATCATGAGTGAAAGCAAGTTGGTCGTGACGACTCGGGAATTGATCACTGCATACTACGAGTTGGGAAATGTCAGTGGTATCCTTGAGGCGTCCAATGAACAAATTGTAGCATATGGTACGAAGTCATTGCGCTATGCGGTTGGCAGCAAAGCTGTGGAGAGCTTGTTGAAACATGAATTAGCGATGGTGACGCCATGTCATTTGGAAAAATTAAAATTACAAGAGCTTGTTTCCGGTAACGGAGCAACTGTTACAGCCAGTGTAATATTGCGAATACCACAGGCGGTGCCGTTTGTTATGCACCGGCTGGCTTTTATGTACACAAAACAGGGACGGGGCTATATCCTTAATGGTATCCACATTGTAAAAGATTTGCGATATGCGGCTACTTATAAAGCTGTCAGCAGTCGTATGATGAATACTAAAAGTGTACCGGACGATTTGCATGATCAGACACATTTGCGGCAGATTGTTGATCTGCAGATGGATACAGCTTATTTTGAATGGCAGATTGAGCCTGAGTATAAACTGACATATTTTACTGATGGTTTGTGGCAATTGTTAGGTTATAAGAGTGCTGAACAATTTACAGCAGCATGCAGTAAAGATATGCTTGTTGCGCAAATTGATGATGAGCAGCAGCATCAGGTTTGCGGGGCATATTTGCAGCTTATCACTTCCGGCCAGGAGTCTTATCAGGCTGAATACCGGGTAAAAAAGGCCGATGGATCATATATTTGGGTGCTGGAGTGCGGTCATTGCCGAAAAAATGCGGACGGCAACTGTCAGTATACCAGTATGTTAGTTAATATGATGCCGTTGCGGCGGGTCAGCGAAAATCTTGCTTTTCAGGTAGCCTATGATGATCTGACTAAAATTTATAATAAGGAATCGTTCTGTCAAAAGGCACAGGAATTAATAAACAATAATCCGAAGATGAATTTTGAAATAATGCAGATGGATATTCGTCGCTTTAAAGTAATTAATGATCTGTTCGGTGAAGAGACAAGCGACGAGATTTTGAAATATATTGCTGATTTCTTTATTCAGGCTTCAATTCCTAACTGCATTTACGGACGATTGCACGCGGATCGCTTTTTATTATGTTATCCGATTGAAAATAATAATCGGGAGAATTTTATAAAATCACTCAGAGTTCTGGCGACAAGCTTTACGATCGCTTATCGCATAGAGCTCTGTTTTGGTGTCTATACAGTATTTGATCGGACGTTGCCGATAAATCTGATGTGTGATCGGGCCGGGTTGGCTTTAGCTAAAGCTAAGCGGAATGGTCTTTTGATCTGTGGCGAATATACTGATGATATGCGTCGGGATATTGTCAATGAACAAAAGATTGTCAATCATATGGACGAAGCATTGCGTAATGGCGAATTTACGATTTATATGCAGCCTAAGTTTGAACTGATGACCGAAAGGATTACCGGTGCCGAAGCGTTAGTGCGTTGGGTAAGCCCGAAACGAGGGTGTATATCACCGGGAGAGTTTGTGCCGGTATTTGAAAATAACGGTTTTATATTCAAGCTTGACCAGTATGTTTGGCGAAAGGCCTGTGAATGGCAGCGTCAATGGATAGACAAAGGTAATGCGCCATTGCCGGTATCCGTCAATGTTTCGCGGGTTGATTTGTATAGTACGGAATTAGTAGATATTTTTACCAATTTGGTTAAAGAATTTAATATTGATCCGTCTTTGTTTGAATTGGAAATAACGGAAAGTGCCTATATGGATAATCCGCAGCAGATCATAGCAACGGTTAAGGAATTACAGAGAAATGGTTTTAAGATTTTGATGGATGATTTTGGCAGCGGGTATTCTTCGCTTAATATGCTGAAGGATTTGCCGGTAGATATTTTGAAGTTGGATCTGGCTTTTCTTGACAGTCAGGATGAAACAGGTCGTGGTGGCAATATTTTGAATTCCATTGTCCGTATGGCTAAATGGCTGCGGATTCCGGTAATTTGCGAAGGCGTGGAAAATCGCCGTCAGGCGGAATTCCTGCGGACGATTGGCTGTAATTGGGCTCAGGGATACTATTATTCAAAACCGGTTTCTATTGATGACTATGAACAAATGCTGAAAGCCGGAACAGCACCTGATAAAGGCAACAAAGGTGTTTGGCTTGATGCGGACAATACTGAAGAGATATTGAATCCGAATATGCAGCTCAATTTGATCTTCAATAGCGTTGGCGGGGGAATAGGCCTCTACGAATTTGATGGGATGCATTTGGAATTATTACGGGCCAATAATGGCTATTTTGAGTTATTTAATGAGAAAACAGATATTCTTAATGATGCTGAACATAATATGTTGGAAAATGTACCGGAAGAAGATTGGCCAATTGTTTTTTCTGCGGTGCATGAAGCTACAGAAAGCGGTAAAACGCAGACCTTCATTTTGCGGCGGCGGATTGGCGGGGAACGTATTCTTTGGGTAGAAGTACGATTGACAATAATTACGACTAATAATGATTCGCAATTGTTTTATATGTCTTTTACCGATGTCAGTGCACAGCATCTGGAAAATGAGCGGTTGCGGGCTATTACGGAAAAATCAAATTGCGGAGTGGGGTTCTATGAAGTAAGAGAGGGAAAACTGTTTGCACTCTATCTGAATCATTGGTTGTATGAGATAAATGGCATCAATGAAGAAGAATTTATGAAACAGACACATGGTCATATAGGGGCATTTCTTGGTGAACGGTGGGAAAAACAGACTGTAAAAAATTTAATCGACTGCTATGCGAAAAAGCAGCCGATGTATTATGAATATCCATTTGATTCGCCGACAGGCAAGTTTTATTGGTTGGCAATGACAGCCAATATTGTTTTGCAAGAAGGAGATGTCTATTATTGCGTCGCGATAATTCAGGATATTACCAATCATATAGATAAAAGTGTTAAACAGCCAGACGGAGCCGTTGATTAGATTAATTTGAAGCAGAGGAGTTTTGTTTTTCTTTAAGTGCATCGATTTCAGCTTTTAAGCGGGCAGCATTCTTGTGATGGAGATTTATTGCAAGAGTGATGCGCGCTTTTTCTTCTGCATTAAATTCATTATTTTTCATGGC
>CALCTX010000381.1 GCA_937907035.1 uncultured Selenomonadales bacterium | reverse complement strand
TGATTCGCCCGCTATTACAACTCTATTGCCACTCATAGTTTCCCTGACAGCTTCCATTATCCGATTCCAAGCCCCTGTACCGATTATCGCATCAGCCTCCGGCAATTCATCCAAAAGCTCTTGCCCATAACGTTGGCCAAGACAACCGGCAACTATAAGCGCCTTACATTTCCCGACAGATTTGAATTCAGCCATACTAAGTATTGTCGTTATCGATTCCTCTTTAGCCGACTCAATAAAAGCACACGTATTTACAATAAGGATATCTGCCTCTGAGGGTTGCTGAACCAATTCTATATCATTATCCCGCAAAATTCCCAACATTACTTCTGTATCGACTCGATTTTTAGCACAACCGAGACTAATAAATCCGGCTTTCATAAACTTATCCTCCTTGCATATACAAATCAAAAGAGGCCATAGCTATACGCTCACAGCCCCTTTATAACTTATTGCTATTACTTAAGACGTACATTTTTTACCCAACCGTCAAGCAATTCATGTTTTTTCTGTTCAGTGAAATCAGGCACATCATCAAACAATGCAATATTCTTGCCACCAAACATTTTATAAGCCATCGTTGCCGGATTAGTTGATATAAAATAAAATTTATGTTTTTGCAATGCCAACTGAGCCTCATCACTCAAAAGCCAATCAGCAAACGCCCTTGCCGGATCACCGGCCTCTCCATCTTTTAAGACCCCTGCCCCGGTAAGACAATATGCCGTTCCTTCCGATGGATAAATGATCTTCAACGGATAGCCATCACTTATATAACGCATCGTTTCGCTTTGTACTGCAATAGCCAGATCAACCTCATTCATCCCCGCCATTCGCACCGGCGTTGATAAATATTTAGCATACTGAACAATCTGAGGATGGATTCTGTTTAATAAGGCAAAAGTATTAGCCTGACCATTATTTTTAACTAAAAAGCACAAAAGATTCGCTGACGCATCGGCTGCTAAAAAATCGGTTATTCCAATACGCATTGATTGATATTCAGGCAAATCTGCCCAACTCATCGGATAACGCCGTAAAGTTTTCAGATAATCACTGTTAATACAAAATACTACCGGATCATACCACACGCCAGTCCAAGAATTATCAGCACCACAGAAAACATCCGCTACCATATCTGAGGACTCAGAAATATATTCAGCAAAAACTTCCTTTTTTGCTGCTTTTTCTAATACCTCACGATCAGCTAAAACCATATCAGCCACTGGTTTATCTTTTTCTTTATTCAATCTTTCCAATAAATTATCAGCTGACAAAGGCTCAAATTTTATCTGTACCCTATGTTGCTTTTCATATTCAGCTGCCAATATTGCAACATGCTCTGGTGGCAAAGTGGTATATACAAGCAAAGATCTGTCCGGTTTCTGTGATGCATTACCAGCATAGCCGGACAAATACACTGTTCCGATTGCTGACAGTGTTACAAAAACAAAGGCAACAATCAGAAGAGTAGTATACCTTTTCACTTTAAATGACCCCCAAGACTTTTAAAACTGCGATATAACTCAGTCGTTCCGGCGCATCCAAGTCGGAATATCAAGTGAAGTCGGACGGAATACCGGTGGTTTTGGCATCTGTCCGCCAAACTGCGGAGCAGCTGGTTGCTGTGCAACATTTGGAGCAGCTGCCGGTGCAGACGCCATCGGTTGCATCTGTGGAATCACTGCCCCTTCTGAATCAAAGCCCGTCGCAATAACAGTAACTCGGACAACATCCCCAAGCGTATCATCGATTGCGGCACCAAAAATAATATTTGCCTCTTCATTTACAGCTTCTTTAATCGTTACCGAAGCTTCATTTACCTCAAACATACTCAAATTTTCACTGGTACCGGTAATGTTCAGCAGAACACCTCGTGCACCTTCAATTGATGTTTCCAAAAGCGGAGAATCTATTGCCGCTTTAACCGCATTAACAGCAGCATTCTCACCAGTGCCTTCACCTATACCCATCAAAGCAGCACCTGCATTGCTCATAACAGACTTAACATCGGCAAAATCCAAATTGATAAGCCCCGGAACAGCAATAAGATCAGAAATGCCCTTTACGCCTTGACGAAGCACATCATCAGCAATACGGAAAGCTTCCATTATCGGTGTCTTTTTATCAACAACTTGAAGCAAACGGTCATTTGGAATAGTGATGATCGTATCAACATGCTGACGGAGATTGTCAATACCGGAATCGGCTTTACGGAAACGCTGTCTTCCCTCAAATGCAAATGGCTTTGTAACTACGCCTACAGTAAGTGCACCAATCTCACGAGAACATTCAGCTACAACCGGAGCTGCACCTGTTCCGGTACCACCGCCCATTCCGGCAGTTACAAATACCATATCAGCACCTTTTAAAGCCTCAATCAATTCATCACGGCTCTCCTGAGCAGCCTTTTCGCCGATCTCTGGACGGGCACCTGCACCCAAGCCACGCGTAAGCTTGGCACCAATCTGAATTCTCTTTGGTGCCATCGAATGCAGCAGTGCCTGCGCATCTGTATTGACCGCAATAAACTCTACACCCTTAAGGCCGGAAGAAATCATTCTGTTAATAGCATTACTTCCACCGCCACCGACACCGATAACCTTAATTTTTGCAAATTGGTCAAGGTCCATGTCCACATCATCCAACTCAATCATTTCAGCAACCTCCATGCTTCTATTTCGGATTCTCATTTCAGAGATATACATACTCTCGCTATCTTATTACCAATTTTACCAAATTATTAACATTAATTCCATAAGAATTACCGGCAACCTGAAATTCAAGCACCTCAAGTTCGTTTGTCCCTGTTTCCAAAAGAATATTAGTATCCATATAATACCCCTCTTTGTAAGCTACAAAACTAGAAATATTATATCATAATTGTCGCAAAATTGCATA
>CALCTX010000380.1 GCA_937907035.1 uncultured Selenomonadales bacterium | reverse complement strand
TGTTTTGAAGGGAATCATAATAATGAACTCTGTTCCGACATTCTGCTCGCTCTTAACCTCAATAGTACCATTCATCATATTAACCAGATTTTTGGTAATTGCCATTCCCAGACCGGTACCCTGAATACCGCTTACCGTAGACGTACGTTCACGACTGAAATGTTCAAAGATGTGCGCCAAAAAATCCTCGCTCATACCGATGCCATTATCAACGACCGAAAAACGGTAATTGACGAAGGCTCCGACCGGCACCGGCAATTGTTCTACAGTAAATGAAACTTTTCCATCATTGCGCGTATATTTTATCGCATTTGACAAAAGATTAATAAGCACCTGATTCAAATGCAATATATCTGCATATACCAATTTGTCTGTAACATTTTTAAATTCATGCGACAAACTGATGTTTTTCGCCGCTGCGCTATCTTTGATCATTGATAACAAATTATTAACAATATCACAAACATCGGTAACATTCTCTTCAATGTATACCTTGCCGGATTCAACCCGGGCCATATCAAGCACATCATTTATAAGTTGTAACAGCAATTTGCTGGATACGTCAACTTTATTGAGACAATCTTTTAATTTTTCCGGATCATTCATATGCTTGCGCGCCATTTGCGTAAAGCCGACAATCGCATTCATCGGAGTACGGATATCATGCGACATATTAAACAAAAATGTCGTCTTGGCTGCATTGGCTTCCCGGGCCAATGCCAAAGCTTCTGCCAGATCACGCTGTTGTTTCTCCCGCTCTGCCTCAAGTTCCATCTCACGATCAATATTCCGGAGCCCGATAACCATCGTACGATTGGATAACGATCTCGTCAGCCGGACGATTTTCAGCTGATAATAATGGATTTTTCCGTCCATCAACGCCCGGAAATTTACCAAATAAACCGGATCTTTCCTCAATTGCTCAAATATCCGTTCCCGACGTGTCTTTTCCCAAAAAGACTGCCGGTCTTCCGGATAAACGAAATGATCACACAACAAGGAAAAACGCTCCGATAATCTTATTGTTTCGCTCCACTTAGGAATTTTCGCTTCCAATACCTTGCTGTGCCGGAAAACTGACACCCGATCCATAAGCTTATCCGGGAAACAATGAATATACCAAATCCCCCGAAAATCGTTGCTCATCGTCTTTATTACAGCTTCCTGTTCACGCTGGCTGCGAATCTCTTCATCCCGATCCTCAAGCGTAAGCAAAAAACTTTTTATTTCCTGTCCCCGTGGTACTCCGACCCGGATGATCTGTGCTTCGCAATAATGCGGGTATCCGTCAAGAATCTCCCGGAATACAACAGAAAATCTGGTTTTCCGTTTCAACTGCTTTTTTAAATTGTCAAAATCAGCGACCGCTTCAATACGATGCCGATCAGCCGGGAAAATCTTTTCCTTTATAAATTTATTGATACAATCACGGAAATCGGCAAAATTGCTATACTCTGCCTGCAGTTCTGAATTCGGTTGATAATCAATATACGAACCATCTTCAAAATTGACATAATACACACCTATATACGAGCCGGCCAACATCTCAATCAAGCCCTTTGCCCGCTTTTGCTCCAGCTCTGCCTCTTTCCGGGCTTGAATATTTGATATGCCGATAACTACCCGGTCCCGATTCTCATCTTTATAAGCGGCCCGGGCATAATACCAGACCGGCTCACCATCGATCACAAAGCGGAACTCCATCTCAGCTATATCTTTTTTTCCTAAAGCTTTTTTAATATATTTTAACGAACTGAACTTCAATACAGTTTCTAAATCTTCTTCATAAATTAAATACGGTGCATTTTCCTGTACCGTAGCATAAAAATCATATTGATCAGAAATATGCCGCTGAACACTTTTTTCAAATTGCTCATTGCATACAATTGTCTCATATGTACCGGTTCTGATATCAATATCACAAAATGCCTCAAATTCATCTGCCAAAGCTTTGATGTAATTGGCACTTTCCAACATTGATTCCGCCTCAATGCGCTTTAATTCCGACCGGGCTTTGGCATCGATATTTAACAAACCCATTATTATACCGGAAGGATTTGTTTTATCCTTAATAAAATTTATACTGTAAAAAACATCCCGTCCGTTGATAACAGCTCGGAATAAATACTTAAACAATTCCTCCGTTTCCAAGATTTTAGCAACTTCTGAGAAATCAACCATCTTCTCAAACCGTCGCAGATCATCGGGATGAACTGTCTTTTTGAACAATTCCCGAAGCTGATCAAATGTCGGCTGTTCTTTATTGACGCCCTCCATCTGTTGCAAAAATACAGAGTTGGCTTTATAGCGGGTAACTTCTTGTTTGTCCATATCAATGTAGCAGACATAATCATACTCTTCAGCCAGACCGATAATAATGGAGTGCGTATCTTTGATTACCTGACCTTCCTGGTTACCTGTCATGATCAGCTCATTCCTCTCATCTTTCTATACGGTAAATCTTACAGTATTCACCCTTTTTCTATCTTATAGATCATTTCATTAACAATCTTCTCAATCTCCGGGCGGGCCATAATAAAAGCCGCCACAATATCCAGATCAAATTGGACTCCGGCATTGGATTTCATCAATGAATAGGCTTGCTGTACTGTATATGTCATCCGATATGAACGCGGCGAAATAAGTGCGGCAAATGCGTCAACGACCGCCATTATCCGTGCCGGCAACGGAATGTCTTTACCAACCAATCCTTTCGGATACCCGCTGCCATCAAACCGTTCATGATGGTACAACGCCATATCGGAAGCAACCTTATATCCTTTAAAATTTTCCAGTTTAGCCAATGTGCGGTCAAGCATTTTTTTGCCAAAAACTGTGTGCTGCTGCATAACCCGCCGATCTTCTTCCGAATAAGCGCCGTTCTTAAAAATGATATTATCCGGCAAAACAAACATTCCGATATCATGCACCAATGATGCTTTTAATATCGCTTCACAATATTCCTTATCCCGCAGTTCCGGAAAACGCCCTTCTTTTGCCATTTCCCTCATCAGCGCTTTGATAATGTAACTGGTATAGCGCAGCTGCGTACCCGTCTGTTTGTCCCGTAAGTCAATTATATTGGCAAAAGCCAGATATATCTTTTGCTGAATATCTCCTATCGTCCGTGCCTTAACAGCAACATCCTGCTCCAAAACTTCCTTAAACTTGTTAAGCATCCGAAAACGATCTTTGTATTCGGTTATATTCTTGAAAAAACAATACCAGCTGTAACGCTTATCAACCGTACAGTCAATCGCTTTCTCACTTAATTCAAACTCAAAAACCTTCGTACCGAATAAATATCCAAAATTTTGCTTCGGTTTTTCACCAATGCTCTGCGCCGTCAAATTTAACTTGCTTTTTTTCCAATCAAGATATTTTTTCCCAATAAGATCTGCTGACTTTTGTTCAAACATCTGCTCCCCGGCTTTATTGATCAAGGCTATTGTCCCGTCAGCTGCACAAATTATTACTGGCGACGTTTCCGCATTTATTACCGCCTGCTCAGACAACAGCATCTTTTGGGAAGTTTCTATCAACCTCTGTACCCGCCCAAATGCAAAACAAACCCGTGTCTCACAAAACGGAGCAGTCCAAACATCATCCACTGCGGATAATATTTCCGGGTCAGCAAGGCTTCCTGTGCGATCGCAATAAACAGCATATGCTTCCGCCCCCTGCCGCAAATGCCGGTAATCTCTTATCTTCTTCAGTAACTCTTCAACAGCAATATCAAAAACAACTACATCGCTTACGGCTATCCTTTCAACCGGCCAGTCAGTTTTCGAAGCGCCGTTTACTACATGAGAAAAACCCTCGAGAGGCGCCACAGTCCGAACCGCCTTCTCCAGGTCAGAATCATCCGATATAACAAAAATCCTCAGGAGCTTGTTGCACATGACAGCTTCTCCTTCACAAGTGTTATTTAGCAGAACAATATTGTATATAAATTATCGAAAATCCCTTCAGCAAAAGCCAGCAAACTAAATCCCGGTTCAGCATCCTCAGCCGCAATCACAGGAATTCTCCCGATTTCTTTCCTTTTATAAAGAACAACCACCTCGTCGACCTGCCGGCCTTTTTTTACCGGAGCTTTTACATAAGCCGGTAACTCATAACGCAAGCTGAAATTTTCTGCATTTTCCCCCTGTAACAGCGGATAACAAATATCAAAAGCAGGGTATGCCATAATATGACCCTTACGACTGCCATTAACCGCAATCTTCTTACCCATACGTTCCTTTACCGGACCTTTGACGCCTTTAACTGCTGAAAACCCATAATCCATTAACTTACGCGTATCGGCAAATCGCTCTGAGACAGATTCTGCATTCATGACAATGGCTATCAGCGTTACCCCATTGCGCTCGGCGGCAGAAGCTAAACAACCGCCGGCCGCTTCTGTCCAACCGGTTTTTATTCCGACCATACCCGGATATTCATTTAACAATTCATTGGTGTTTTCCACCCAATCCTTACGCCAGGTGGGCTTAGACCATTCAACAAGGCCTGTCTGTTCACCGACCAGGTTACGAAAAGCCGGCTTAGACCAACCGCAACGGGCAATCTTCATCATATCACGTGCCGTCGAATAATGCAGATCATCTGTCAAACCATGCGGATTGACAAAATGCGTATTTTGCAACCCTAACTCCTTTGCCCGACGATTCATCAGCTCGATAAAACTACCATAAGTCGGAGCTAAATTTTCCGCAATTGCCGTAGCTGCCACATTGTCGGACAATAACATCATACCCTCCAACAATTCGCCCAAGGAAAGTACTTCCCCTGTTTTAAATTCCAGCTCGTGATACGGCGTTTCCATTGCAAAATTACTGATAACGATCCGGTCATCAGCCTTGCCAGTTTCTAACGCCAAAATACATGTCATCATCTTGGTCATACTAGCCGGATGATTAACAACATCAGCATTTTTTTCATACAATATCCGTCCGGTAGATGCTTCAACTAATATCGCTGCCCGGGCATTTATTACCGGTTCCGGCAACGCTGCCGTTTCCGCTTTTCCCATAAGCAATAACAAAGCAAAAACTATACCGCATAATCTATACAAGCAAACCCGCTTCAAATCTCAACATCCCCAGTATCCGTATACTCTTTTATCACAAAAAAAGTCCCCTGAAACTTTACACACAACTGATCATACTCATTCAAAACATCAGCTTCACAAACCATTGTATGTTTTCCTTCATGAATGACCCGCCCGATCGCATGGATCCGGCTATGTTCCGGAATAGGTTTTATATAATTGAGCGTACAATCAAGCGTCACAACCCGCCGATTACAAGTCAAACATGCAGCTCCGGCTGCCGTATCAGCCAAAGTCATAGCAATCCCGCCATGTGCCATATGATAAACATTGGTCAGTTTATGACTGATATCAACATCCAGCCGCACCCGGCCATAAGATACTTCTGAAATCTTTACCCCCAACAATCCCAAAAACGGATTATCCGTATAAAAAGTCCGCATATGCTGCAAAGCTTCTTGTGCTGTTCTTTTTTCCATTAAATCCACTGCCTTATTAAAAATACTTCGCCAATATTAAATATATTCTGTTTCTGCTCAACTCAGCCATTTTGCAAGAACCCGGCTTAATTGTTCAAAATCGATTGGCTTACCGATATGCTCATCCATTCCGGCATTATGAGAATTGATGACATCTTCCGCAAATACATTGGCTGTCATTGCCACAATCGGCAATCTGCTTGTATACTCCCTGCCAAGCTCACGGATTGCTTTGGCCGCCTCATAACCATCCATTACCGGCATCTGAATATCCATAAATACAATATCATAATACCAATCTGCTGACCGGGCCACCATCTCCGACCCCATCTTGCCATCAATCGCACACTCAACAATCAGGCCCGCCATTTCAAAGATTTCCCGGGCTATCTCAGCATTGATCTCATTATCCTCAACCAGCAGAACCCTCTTGCCGGCAACATTTAGCTGGGAAAAATACTCTAAACCGGATTCCTGCTGTTCCGAATTTCCTGTTCCCGTCAATCTGTCCATTAATTTAATGAACCGGGATTTATAAAACGGCCGGCCAATAAATTCATCTACTCCGCGATTTTTTGCCTCGTTTTCATAATCACTCCAGTTATCGGCCGCAAGTACAAGTTTTATTCCCTCGCCGATCCGGTCACGAATATCACTTACCAAATCCAATGCATCATACGCATCCGGTTCATAATTCGCGATAATCACCGCAAAATATTCATCGCCGGCATTATGATGATCGATAATCATATCCAAA
>CALCTX010000379.1 GCA_937907035.1 uncultured Selenomonadales bacterium | reverse complement strand
ATATTCCGGAGAGGGCCAATGTTGCTGAGCAGTTGGCAAAAATTGCCAAACCGGGTGATCTTATCATTACTATGGGAGCGGGAGATATTTTCCTTACCGGCCCGGAACTTTTGGCGAAGCTTAAGGATTGAGGAGGCAGCTTATGCAAGACAAGATTGTGGTTGTAATGGGTGGACCTTCTGCGGAGGCAGAGGTATCACGCAGAACCGGAGCTGCCATATTGAAGGCACTCAGGAGCAAGGGTTATGAGGCAGAAGGATTGGAATTTGTTCCGGAAACATTTAGTGAGCAAATAAAGAACATGAATTGTGCGATCGTATTCAATGCTATGCATGGAAAATACGGCGAAGATGGTATATTGCAAGGATCTTTGGAATTATTAGGGATTCCTTATACGGGGTCCGGAATGCTGGCTGCGGCGATCACGTTTGATAAGGCAGCCAGTAAGCGGGTATTTATTGCGGAAGGGATTTCCACTCCTCGCTCCGTTACTTTTTTTAAGTACGAGTCGGCACAGGATATCATTGCCAATATCACGAAGGAATTTTCTTTTCCGGTAGTAGTTAAGGCGGCTACGCAAGGATCAAGTATCGGAGTAGTTATTGTTGAAAAACAGACTGAATTAGCGTCAGCCATTAAAGAAGCATTTAAATACAGTGATGAAGCAGTCGTTGAAGAGTTTATCACCGGAAAAGAGCTTACGGTTGCAGTTGCCGGTATCGGAGCCGAAGCGGAGGCGTTTCCGGTGATAGAGATCACGACATTGTCCGGACGGTATGATTATGAGGCCAAATACACTAAAGGAGCATCGACGCATATCATACCGGCACGCATTTCGGATGCAACGACGAAAAAGGTTCAGCAGTTAGCGGAAAAGACTTTTCGGAGTTGCGGCTGCTCAGGGATTGCCCGGGTAGATATGATGTTGGACCAAAATGACATTCCATATGTTATTGAAGTCAATTCAGTTCCGGGGATGACAGAGACTTCTTTGGTTCCGGATGCAGCTCGGGCTAAGGGGATTGAATTTGCTGAGCTGTGTGAATACATTTTGAGACTGGCAGGATATTCCATAAAATAAATATATTTGAAGACAGGCGGAAACAAGGAGGTGTGGCCGTGAGTGAAGAAAAGGAAATTGAGGAACAACCGCTGAAATTCGAAGAAGATAAGCCTGCTAAAAGCTGGTTTGATTATTTTATTAAGCTGATAAAATTTGTAGCGATTATTGGGGCAATCGCGGCCATGGTACTTTATTTACCATTGTTTCGACTTGATGAAGTAATTGTTAAAGGGAATCGGACTGTAGCGAATGAGGACATTTTCCGGATTGCCGGGATTCGAAGAGGGGAACATATATTAAAGATCAAAAAAGAGCAGATTGCATCAATGCTGCAAAATGATCTGAGAATTGAAGAAGTCCGGGTTGAACGGATATTTCCTAACGGTTTGGAGATAACTGTCAAAGAAAGACAACCGGTTGCCTGTATGGTATGTGAGTACGGTTTCCTTGCCGTAGACAGCAATGGAATAGTCGTTGAAGCGTATCGTTATCCGCGGAAACAAAATGATATTATATACATCAGCGGGGTAAAATTGCATGATCTTTATGTTGGTGATACGATAAACGATGAAGAAATAAAAGGAATATTGCTCTATTTGAAAGCAATAAGCCCGGATTTGCGGTCATATATTTCTGAACTGTCAATGAACAATCGGGAACGCATAACGGCTCGGACAACTAAAGGTGCTGAAATTCGTATCGGAAAAGTTGAGCGGTTGACAGAGAAATCCCGGCATACAGAGAATTTTTTGCAGGAATTTGCCACATCAAATCGGGCGGTTGATTATGTAGATTTTCAATATAAATCGCCATTTATAAAATTTAAGTGAGTGAAATAAAGTGAATGAATTAAAACAGGGAAAATTGTCAATAGCGTTTGTTTGTATGGTGCTTGGATTTATGTTGACGATTCAGGTCAGGGCAACACTCGAACAAAGAACGACATTTTCTTATCAGCGAATTGAAGATTTGGCAACCAGATTGTTACAGACAGAAAAGGAACGCGATCAGCTTAAGGAAGAGGTAACAAGATTGGAAAAAGCTGAAGCACCATTGAGCAAATCTGAAGCATATAATGATATGCAGATGAAAGCCGGCATGGTGGCTGTTTCCGGACCGGGAATTATTGTCACAATAGATGATAGCCGGGTTGCTGCTAAAACAGGAGAAAATCCCAATCTTTATCTGATCCATGATGATGATTTGCTGCGGGTAGTTAATGAATTGCGAGCTGCCGGCGCAGAGGCCATCTCGATAAATGGGCAACGGCTTATCGCTACTTCCGAGATTCGTTGTGCCGGGCCGACGCTGTCAGTAAATAATGTACGGTCGGCACCTCCTTATGAGATAAGTGTTATTGGCGACAGCAAAAATTTAATTAACGCATTAAATATGCGGGGCGGGGTCGTTGAGACTTTAAAAGTTTGGGGAATTATGTTGGATATAAAGAAAGTTGACGAGGTAATTGTTCCGGAATATAAAGGAAGTTTTCAGTTTAAGTACGGACGAGCCGTTGAACAGGAAGGTGCATGATGATATTAGCAGCTTGTGGCCTCTTGTTAGGGGTATTGTTGGGGATAGTATGTCCGGTAGTAATCCCAACTGCATATTCAAAGATTTTTTCGGTTGCTTTACTGGCGGCACTTGATTCGGTGTTTGGCGGATTTCGGGCTGTTGTCGATGAAAAATTTGATACGACAATCTTTATTTCCGGCTTTTTTGTCAATGCGGTATTGGCAGCGATCTTGGTGTATATTGGGGAGTATCTGAGTATTGATATGTATTACGTTGCCTTATTTGCTTTCGGGGTAAGGATATTCCAAAATTTGGCGATAATCAGGCGGTATCTGTTAAAAAAATATGAACCCTGACATTTAGGAATTTTTCAGGAATTGTATAAACATAAATTAAATAAAACCCGGACTGTTGCATTGCAACAGCCCGGGTTTAGTATTTACAAAGTTTATTTTATATCGAGTGTTATCAATTCGTAATTCTGGGTTCCAATGCCAATCTTTTCGGCGTGATCCAGACAACCCTGCCAATTGGTTATTGCAGTAGTGTTATGGAAGTGGTCATGCCCTTTGCATTCATTTGGAGATGATTGGATATTGTCAGCCAATACACTGTTTGCCAGAACAGGGGCTGCGTTTACGATATCAGCGCAGGCCCTGTCAAGGGCAACCGGATCAAAGGAGACTGCAATACCGAGATTTGGAACGATAGGGGCATCATTTTCCGGATGGCAGTCACAGTAAGGTGAGACATCTGTAATAACAGCAATATGAAAATGTGGCCGCCCGTCAATAACGGCTTTAGTGTATTCGGCCATTTTTTTGTTGAGCATTTCTACCGAACCGTCAAAATCCGGAACGATTGCATCAAATGGGCAGATCCCGATGCAACGCCCGCAACCTGCACACTTGTCTTTGTCGATAGTCATTTTCCCGTCTGCATTTTTAGTCGGTGCTCCATGGGCACAAATACGGGCGCAGCTGCCACAGCCCACGCAGGCTTTTTGCCGGACATGTGGTTTCCCGTCGCTGTGCTGGTCTTTTTT
>CALCTX010000378.1 GCA_937907035.1 uncultured Selenomonadales bacterium | reverse complement strand
GGCCATTCTGTCCAAAAATGACACAATTTTGAAATTTTTAAAGTTATTTTATAAATAGTTTACTTTTTTTTATTACATTTGTTCACTAAAAAACTGTTTGTAACTTAAGACGAGATTTTACTTACAATTTTTAATAAAAATTTTTTATATCATAACCACCACTGTTGTGGCGGTTTTTTCCTATTTGGAAATTTATATGAGGGAAAATCTCGGAAAGTTGGCAGGATTTTTTATTATTTCAGCGAAATAATAATTACATAAAAAGTTAATGTCAGTTTTTTGTAAAGGAGGAGAACGGTTATGCTCATCAGTACAGTTTGTTCGATTGCTGTTTATTGTCAGCGTTGTGGTAAAATCCATATCTATGATATTCCGTATTTTTTTGGCACAAAACGTATGGCTTTGCATTGTGAAAGCTGTGGTTATGAGCGGGCTGTTTTGTTGCGTTGTGCAGGCAATAAACTGGAGCTTTCGGTTGAATGTGTTGTTTGCAGGTCAGTGACTCGTAAAGTTTTTGAAATAAAAAATTTGCGGCGCCTGAAATTTGAAAAACTGTTTTGCAATCAGGATAATTTTGAATTAGGTTATATTGGACGGAGAAGACAGATTGAGGAAATGCTGGCTTTTAATCAGGCAGAGTTTGAAGCATTGCATCCTGAAGACGGTAAGAATTTTATCGAGAAGCAGCAGTTCTTGCTGGAGGCAGTCAATCATGTTCATGATCTGGCTGCACGTGGCAATGTAACTTGCCCTTGTGGAAGCAAGGAAATCGAGGCAGATATAATAGGTAATTCGATAATCCTTGAATGTCAGCATTGCGGCAGTTACAATGTTTTAGAAGTTGAAGGTGCGGAAGATCTGATCCGGCTGGAAAGAGACTGTGAAATTGATCTGATCGCTCCGCAAATTCATGGCAAACAGTGATTTTCTTTAGCGCATACATAGTACAAGGGACTGTCGAAAGATGGTCCTTTTTCCTTTTGGGTTGATTTAGTGGTATTATTATATATGGTGATGACAGAATGAAAGCGTTATTTTCGGCATTGGAAAATGATCCATCTCTTGCTGAGGTTATTGATAAATTTAATAAGAAGAATGGACAGACATTTGTTTACGGACTGAATGATTCACAGAAGCGGGCGGCAGTTGCGGCTGCTTTTGCAAAGAATGCCCGGCCATTGGTAATAATTGTTCCGGAACGGGAAGCTCTTGATGAGTGGCGGGAAGATTTATCGGAGATGTTACCGGGGGTGCCATTGTTGGAACTGCCGGAGACAGACACAGCCAGTTTTTCTACAGCAGCGAAAAGTATGGAATTATCAGCCAAGCGAATGGATGTCCTTGGCCATTTGTTACGCCATGAAACGGTTATAGTATTGGCCAGGGCCGCGGCAGCGGTACAAAAGGGTATTTCCTGTCAGGAGTTTATGCGCCTGAGTTTACCGCTGAAGATTGGCGATGTAATTTCCCGGGATGAATTGTTATCTCGGCTGGTGCAGATCGGTTACGAGCATACCGAAGAGGTTGAGTGTATCGGTCAGTTCAGTGCCAGAGGCGGAATCGTTGATATTTTTCCGATCAATTCCCGGCAACCGTTGCGCATTGAATTTTTTGATGATGAGATTGAATCATTGCGGGAATATGAGCTTTTATCAAAACGGTCCTGTAAAAATATCAGTTCGTTTAATATTTTGCCACTGATGCTGACTGATGAGACAGGAACACCGGAATTGTTTTTGTCCTACCTTGGCGGGGCGGGAACTGTTATTTTTGACGAACCGACGCGGATCCGTGAACAGATTGTAAGACTGGTCAAGGAAAATCCGGAAGTAAAACACACGCTGTTTTCGTGGGCAGATTTGATAGTTGCAGCAAAAGAAAATAATGCTGTATATTTTGCTTTGATGTTACAACGATTGCATGATACTGAACCGGATACGATATTAAGTGTTATTGCTAAAGCAGCAGTTCCGTACCAGCGCCAGATGCATTTGCTGGCTGGTGATCTGAAGGAATATTTGGCTGCCGGTCAGCAGATATTGATATTGATGAGTGATGATACCAAAGCACAATCATTGCGGGAGATTTTGGTACGGCACTCGATACCGGCAATATATTTGCCGCATCCGGAGACATTGAAAAAAGGAACGGTAACTATTGCCAAAGGAGTTATCGGCAATGGTTTTGAGATACCGGCGGCGAATTTGGCAGTAATTACCGAGCGGGATATTTTCGGGCGTCAGAAAAAGAAATTAGTTAAGTTTTCGGCACCGGGTCAGAAGATTGATCATTTTCGTGATATCAGGGTCGGGGATTATGTAGTTCATATCAATCACGGTATCGGGAAATATCTTGGTGTGGAAACTTTGGAGATAGATGGTGTTCACCGGGACTATCTTCATATCAAATACGCCGGTAATGATAAGCTTTTTGTACCTACTGATCAGGTGCAGATGCTGCAAAAATACATTGGGACAGAAGGTGAAGTGCCGCATCTGAACCGGATGAGCGGCAGTGTGTGGGCTAAAGCAAAAGCAAGGGCCAAGGCGGCAGTAGAGGATATTGCTAAAGAGCTGCTGGCACTTTATGCAAAAAGAAGCCAGGCCACCGGATGTGCTTTTTTGCCGGATACGCCTTGGCAACAGGAATTTGAAGAGGCGTTTCCGTTTGAAGAAACTCCTGATCAGCTGGCGGCTATAGAGGAGATAAAGCGTGATATGGAAAAGCCGGAACCGATGGACCGCCTGCTTTGCGGTGATGTCGGTTTTGGCAAGACTGAGGTTGCGGTACGCGCGGCATTTAAGGCAGTAATGAGCGGTAAGCAGGTTGCGGTCCTGGTGCCGACAACTGTATTGGCGCAACAGCATTATCAGACATTTTTGGCCCGGTTCAATAATTTCGGACCGCAGGTTGATGTTATTTGCCGTTTTCGTACTCCGAAGGAACAACGATTGACAGTTGAGCGGACAGAGAACGGACAGGTTGATATTCTTATCGGTACACATGCTTTGCTTAATTCCAAGAAAGTAAAATTCAAGGACCTCGGGCTGCTGATAGTTGATGAGGAGCAGCGGTTTGGTGTTAAGCAGAAAGAAAAGATAAAAACACTGGCTAACGGGATCGATGTATTGACTTTGAGTGCAACGCCGATTCCACGGACATTACACATGTCGCTGACCGGTGCCCGTGATATGAGTATTATTGAGACTCCACCGGCGGAACGGCATCCGATCCAGACTTATGTGATAGAAGCTGACGATAATATTTTGGCCGGAGCGATCAGGCGGGAATTAAAACGCGGCGGTCAGATTTATTTTATTTATAATCGTGTGGAAACAATAGATTATATGCGGCGGCGTTTGGAAATGCTGGTGCCGGAGGCTCGTATCCAGACGGCGCACGGGCAGATGTCCGAAGCTTTGCTGGAACGGGTTATGGTTGATTTTTATGAAGGAGCGTTTGATATATTATTGGCTACCAGCATTGTAGAAAATGGGCTTGATGTTGCTAATGCCAATACGATAATTGTATATGATGCCGATCGATTCGGCCTTTCGCAGCTTTACCAGATGCGGGGGCGGGTAGGCCGTTCGTCAGAATTGGCTTTTGCTTATTTTGTTTATCAGCCGGACAAAGTTCTTTCGGAAACTGCTGAAAAAAGGTTGCAGGCGATGAAAGATTTTGCAGAGCTGGGAGCTGGTTTTAAGATCGCAATGCGGGATTTGGAGATAAGGGGAGCTGGCAATTTGCTCGGTTCACAACAGCATGGGCATATAAGCAGTGTCGGATTTGAGATGTATTGCCGGATGCTTGAAGAAACAGTGCAGTCGCTGAAAACAGGAAAACCGGTAGTCGAAATCCCTGACCCGGTTATTGAAGTGCCGGTTGAGGCTTATATTGATGGCGGATATATAGATGATGCTATGCATAAGATCGAGATTTATCAACGGATAGCATCTGTCCGTAAAGAAAAACAGCTTTTATCCTTGACAGAAGAGCTGATCGATCGCTTTGGCAAGCCGACCGGGCCGGTACAACAACTGCTGAATGTGGCCAGGATCAAAAATTATGCCCGTGATTTGGGGATGAGATCAGTAATCGTTAAGGCCGGTCTTTTGGAATTGACATTTTTGCCGGATCCTAAGTTTGAGGCTGATAATTTAGTCAAGGTCATAGAAAAATACGGAAAAGCGGTTAAACTCTTACAGTATCAGTCAATGTTGCGCTTTAAGGTATCTGAGTATTATCAGCAGGATATTTTAGGGTTTGTGATGTCGATAATGAAACAGCTGGCGGGAGAAGAGATAAAGGAGAGACAATAGGTTATGGGAAAGATAACAGTGATCGGTATGGGACCGGGAGATTTCGGATATCTGACTATGGAATCCTGGGAATTAATGACGGGGACAGAGAATCTGATATTGCGGACAGAGAAACATCCAACTGCTGATGAATTGAAAAAACGGGGAATAAGATTTTCTTCGTATGATGATTTTTATGAGCAGGCGGTTGATTTTGAGACCTTATATCAAAAGATAACGTCAGATCTTCTGGCAAAAGCGAGAACAGAGGATATAGTTTATGCTGTACCGGGCAGTCCGTTAGTTGCCGAGCGCACGGTAGTATTGTTGCGGGAACAGGCGGCGGAACAGCAGGTTGAACTGAAAATATTGCCGGGGATGAGTTTTGTCGAGGTAATGTATACCCGGCTCGGTATTGATCCAATTGACGGCATGACAATCATTGATGCGGAAGAACTGGCAACTTTGCCATTTGATTTGCCGACAGGGATAGTGGTAACTCAGGTATATAATAAAGTTATCGCATCGGAGGCCAAGCTCAGTTTGATGGAGCATCTGCCGGATGATTACGAGGTCGTATATATTCATAATTTAGGGCTCAGTGACGAATCAATACGGAAGATACCGTTGTTTGAGCTTGACCGTCAACCGGATATTGACCATCTGACGAGCCTTTATGTTCCGCCATATAAGAGAGAACCGGCATTTGACCTTTCACCGTTGGTTGATGTTATGCATACTTTGCGGGCATCGGGAGGATGTCCATGGGATATTGAGCAAACGCATGAGAGCCTGCGGACGAATATTATTGAAGAAGTTTATGAAGTAATTGAAGCTATTGATTTGAAGGACAGTAACTTATTGTGTGAGGAATTGGGCGATTTGTTGCTGCAGATAGTTTTTCATGCCCGGATGGCTGAAGAGGCAGGAGATTTTGCTATGCAGGATGTTATTGACGGGATAACGCAAAAGCTTATCCGCCGTCATCCTCATATTTTTGGCGATGTTCAAGTGGCTGATGCCGGAGAGGTACTTGTTAATTGGGATGATATCAAGAAAAAAGAAAAGCCGGAACGTTTGTCGGCTATTGATGGAATACCGAAAGGTCTGCCGGCATTGATGTATGCCTGGAAGTTGCAGAAAAAAGCAGCTAAAGTAGGGTTTGATTGGGATGATGTAGGACCGGTCTGGGAGAAATGCAAAGAGGAACTGGCTGAATTAAAAGAAGCAGTTGCTGAGAATAATCAATCACATATTGAAGAAGAATTTGGCGATGTATTGTTTGTATTTGTAAATCTGGCGCGCTTTTTAAAGGTTGATCCGGAGCTGTCGCTTTTGGGGACAAATAATAAATTTTCCCGGCGGTTCAGATATGTCGAAGATAAGGTGTTGCATTCCGGTAAGGACTGGGATGCCTATTCACTTGATGAGCTTGATAAATGGTGGAATGAAGCGAAAACTATTGAACGAATTGATCAATAGGGGAGGATGATTATGCAAGGAAAGGTTATCTTGATCACTGGCGGGTCATCGGGAATCGGGCTTAAAGCGGCCGAATTGTTTTTAGACAAAGGGGCTGCGGTAGCAATAAACGGGCGTGATGAAAAGCGTGGAACGGCAGCAGTAGCTGAATTGAAGAAAAAATATCCTGATGGTAAAGTAGTGTTTATTCCCGGTGATGTTTCCGGCTTTTTGGGATGAAGAATTGCGTCTATTCTTTCCTGCAAACTTAATTTTTTTTCTTCAGTCTTGACGTCAGTTTTATCGTTTTTGACGTCAACTTTTTCATTTTTATCTTTTTTGACGTCAGATTCCCCTGCCT
>CALCTX010000377.1 GCA_937907035.1 uncultured Selenomonadales bacterium | reverse complement strand
TGGATATCAGGGTGCTTGATGAAAACGGCAGGAATATGGTGGTCGATGATACTGATCGCTGCCGGAAGATAATAAAGTATCGGGAAAGCGAAGTTTCGGAAAGAATTTGAGAGGGATAGTTTAAAGATGAAACGAAAGTTATCTTTTGTCCTGCCTTGTTACAATGTAGAAAAAACAGTCGGACAGGTAATAAATGATATTATTGCGACGGTATCCGGTAAAGATGATTATGAGATTATTTGCGTTGATGACGGTTCGCCGGATAATTTGTTGGCTGTTCTGTCGGAGCTGGCACAGCGAAATGACAAGATCAAGGTTATTAGTCTGGCGGAAAACATCGGGCAACATCGGGCAATAGTTTGCGGTATAAGACATGTGAGCGGGGATATAGTGATCAATCTTGATTCGGACGGTCAGACGGACCCGAAGCAATGTTATAATTTGATCAATGAGCTTACGGATGATACGGATATTGTTTTTGCGAAATATATCAAAAAACAGGAATCGTTTATCAGAGTGCTGGGTTCACGTATCAATAATATTGTGTATTTGCTTACGCATAATATTGGCAAGTATTTTGAGCTGAACAGTTATTTTGCCTGTCAGCGTAAAGTTGCCGATGAGATCGGGAATTATAATGCGTTGTATGAGGCGTTGAGTTCCCAGGCATTTATTAAAAGTAAAAAGGTGAAAAATGCAAATGTAAAGCATTTTCCACGGTGTCAGGGCGAATCAAGTTACAGTTTTGTAAAATTGATGCGGTTATTCGGTAAGGGGATTATTGCTTCGTTCAAAACGGTACCTTCGATACGGGAAGAGTATGATATTAAAGAAAAGATAAATATTTTTGTGGCAAAATAGATGCTTTTTACAGCAGATTTATTGATTTTCAGAAGAAGGTGAAGAGATGACGGAAATTGAGGCACAAGTGGTTTTTACATATTTTTGCGGCGCAGTTGAATTGCTGTTTTGTCTGGCAATCGGATTGGCAGTATTGCCGGATTCGCTGGTAAAACAAAACGGTGGCAAGGACAAACTGGTATATTTTCTTATTTCCCCGCTGGTCGGTTTCACAGTTTGGATGTTGTCAATTAATTTTCTGAGTATGTCATTGCAATTTAATCGGGCAATGTCAGTCGCTGTTTTGGCAGGGCTGGGTGGATTTGTTATTTGGCAACGAAAGAAATTGTATATAGTTAACGATAAATATTGTTTGAGTTTCATGGCTTCGACAATGTTTTTTTCGGTAGTGCTTATTTATGATGTTTATCCGTATCTGTTGGATGGTGGCTTGTATTTCCCGATTTCGGCTCATGATCATTCGCGAATAGCGATGGTCGATTCACTGGTCAAGAATGGATTCCCGCTTTATTCACCGTGGGTAACTGATAATGGCAATTTAGTCCCTACGGCTTATCATTTCGGGATTCATGTTTTGATGGCACAATTGGTATCGGCATTTAATACGGACTGTTTGTTTACTTGTACTACAGTGGTCGGTTTGACCTGTGGGATAACGATGATGACATTAGGAGCGATTACCGTCTGGCTTAGCGGAAACAGTAAGAGTTTGATGTTTTTATTGTTGATTTGTGCTTCTGATAAATTTGAAAAGGGGATAGTTCATCCGTTTGTCGAATTGTTTGTTAAAAATTCGCTGAGTTTCGGGTTCTGGTCGTTTGTGAATAATGCTATCTGGGGTCCGCATCATATAGTTGCAGCAGTGATGGTGATATTGGCCATATTTTCGTTTGACAAAATGCTGGACAGCAAAGAAAAAATTGATAAATGGAAGTTTGCCTTTATCATCGGGACATCGGTAGCAGCTTCGGTTCATTGTTCGGTATATTCCGGGGGATTTGCGGCAGCTTTGTTGGCAGTAGTGGCTTTGATAATGTGTGTGTGTGATAAAGATTTTCGCAGTGAGGTTTATCAGCATCTCTTGTATATAGGTGGAGCGATAATTATTGCTGTCGGGTTATCAGCTGTTTTTCTCAGATATCTGCTCAAATATTCAGGAGCATCGGCAAGTTTGGGATGGGGGATAATGCCCCAAATTAAATTTGATGGTGGTTTGCCGGAAGTGATACCGTTGATATTCTTGGTATATTTGGTATTGTTTCCGATACGGTTTGGCATGGGGTACAGTTTTGGCGTGATAGCCTGCTTGATGTCACGGGTTTTGCCGAATATAAGGTTTGTTAAACTGTGCAAATATTATATTCTGTTTATAATGGCATTGATATTTGTTGTACACAGCAGTATTTATTCCAATGATTTTGGCTGGCGGGTGTCAAATCCGGCATTTTTCTTGCTGATGTGTTTCGGTGCAGTTTTGTTATTGCAGATATATGAGCGGCTGAAGATAAAAGCTAAGCCGGCGGCATATTTATTTGCAGCCTTGCTTATTGCGGTTGACGCTTATTTTATTACCGGGACAATTGATTTGATATTTTTCGGGCCGGATGCAAATACTCATGAAGAGCATAAAGAATATGCCGAAGTTATAGACGGTTGGCGGGTTATTCGGGAAAATACAAACGAACAGGATTTTGTGTTATCAAATCCTGATACTTATGGAGATTTTAATCCGCCTTTAGGTGATGTTGTCGGGAATTATCATTTTTCTTATTTTGCCCGTCGTTATTCGCCGATGGGAGATTATTCGTATGCGAAAACATCAGGCGTTCGTATGGGAGTAGATCGGGTAATAAAGTTACATGATGCAATAGCAAAGTTTTTTGCAGGAGGGCCTTCTGCTGAAGAAGTAGCTTATATTGCTGATGTGCAAAAGGTAAAAGCGATTTTGGTAACACCGCGGGACGGACTGTATACTAATGAAGGGGCGTTAAGGACTAAATATCCGCGCTTGGTGTCAGGACCGCATTATAAGGTATATCTTACAAAATAGGGAGGAATATTTTTGTTCGCAAAAACATTGGGATCAACGACATTGGGAGTAGACGGAATGCTGATAAATGTGGAAGTGGATGTTTCGCACGGCTTTCCGTCTTTTGATATTGTTGGGCTGTTAGATACAGCGGTAAAGGAATCAAAAGAACGAGTCAGGACTGCGATAAAAAATTCCGGTGTAAAGATTCGACAGGAAAAAGTTACGATCAATCTGGCTCCGGCTGATATCAGAAAAGACAGTTCAGGGTTGGATCTGCCAATTGCGACAGCATTGTTGACAGCATATGGAGTGATACCGGCAGATGCTGTCAGTGGGGCAGTGTTTGCCGCTGAATTGTCACTTGAGGGTGCATTGCGGGAGATTCATGGCATATTGCCTATGGCGGTGAATGCTAAAGAAAATGGTGTTGAAAAAATGTATGTTGCTGCGGGCAATGTCAATGAAGCTTTACTGGTTGAAGGGATAGAAGTTTATGGAGTTAAAACTTTAACGGAGCTGATAGAACATCTTACCGGAAAAAATGTATTAGAGCCGTCAAAACCGGAACCACAGGAGACAGCAACTGATGAACTGGTTGAGGATTTTGCCGATGTGCAGGGGCAATTCGTTGCCAAACGGGCGTTGGAAATTGCGGCAGCTGGCGGGCATAATGTTCTGATGGTCGGTGTTCCCGGAGCCGGCAAAACTATGCTCGCACGGAGGATGAGCTCGATATTGCCGGAAATGACCCGGCAGGAAGCTTTGGCAGTGACAAAAATATACAGTATTGCCGGGCTTTTGAAAAATAATAATGGCCTTATCAAGAATCGGCCGTTTCGCAGTCCGCATCATACTACTTCATCTGTAGCTATAATCGGCGGCGGGACAATACCGCGGCCGGGTGAAGTGACTTTGAGCCATAACGGGGTTTTATTTTTAGATGAGTTGCCTGAGTTTAGCAAATCCACATTAGAGGTTTTACGCCAGCCGTTGGAAGATGGGCAAGTTACGATTTCCCGTGTCAATGCTTCACTGACATTTCCTTCCCGAATGATTTTGATCGCGGCGATGAATCCTTGCCCATGCGGTTATTATGGCGATAAGGATCACCCTTGTGATTGCACACCTAATGAGATCAAACGTTATACGCGAAAGTTGTCAGGGCCTCTTTTGGATCGTATTGATATACATATTCGTATACCGAGAGTTGAGTATAAAGAACTGACAGCAACCGCCAAAGCCGAATCGTCAGCCGATATACGTAAGCGTGTCAGTGCTGCGCGGCAACGACAATTAGAAAGGTTTAAGGATTATGGCCTTTTCTGTAATACACAGATGAGCCATGCCTTGATAAAAAAGCTTTGCCCGCTGACTGAGGGGGCACAAAGTTTGCTGGAACAGGTGTTTAAAAAGATGAATCTTTCCGCACGTTCTTATGACCGGATAATCAAGGTAGCAAAAACAATCGCCGATCTGGCAGCAACAGAGGTTATCGATGCACCGCATATTGCTGAAGCGATCCAGCTCCGCAATGATTTGGGCTTGGAGGTCGACTGACAACAGTATTCTAATCAAATTCTTATTTTCTTTTAATCGGATATTTATTGTATTTTAGGTGTAGCTTTGTGATAATTTTGTCAGTGAGATTTACTTGAGGAGGTAACCAGACATGCTGATGAGAAATTGGAAACGTAATCTTATGGCAGTGCTTGTATCGGGAGGATTTTTAATCGCTCCGGGCGGCAGTGCTTTTGCAGATGTACCGCAATTTTTGGATGCACCGGGGATAACCGAGGCAATGATACCGGAGTATTTTGCTGTTCGTTCGTTTCAAACTGTTGACGAAGCAAGCGGGAAAGTATTGGTTCAGGGAAAATTTCCGGAACTGAAATTGACAACGACACAGGTCGGCGAGGGGATTTTTAACGGGCTGGCAGAAATCAATAAACAGAGCAAAAAAAAGGCTATTGAGGTTGTGAAAAGTCTGACGCAAACTGCAAAAGAAGATCTTAGTAATAATGCATTGCGGGAACAGATGCCGTATCAGTATTTCTGCGATGCCAGTATCGTTATGGGGAATCAGCAAGGTTTGAGCGTATTATTTAATCATTATATGAATGCCGGCGGAGCTCACCCGAGTTATTCTTATTCGGCAGAAAACTTGGATAAGAATGGCAATCCGTTGACAGTCAAAGATATTTGTAATGATGTGCCGCAACTTTGTCAGGCAATCAAGAATGAGATAATCCGTATTGGCTATGACAGATATTGCTTTAACGTAGAAAAGAGTTTTGCCGATTTTGCGGATAAAGACGGGGCTGGGCTTGTATTTGTCCGAAATGGTGAAAGTGTATATTTCTATTTCTCGCCTTATGTGATCGCGCCGTATGCTTCCGGATATTCGATAATCGAATTGAAGTATGCTGACTATCCGCAATTGTTAAATCAAATCTAAACTTTTATGGCTCAGCAAAGATATATAATTATTTGCTTTTGTTTTTTGAGACTGGCGAATGTTGAAGTGTCACGACTGTTTTGAGACCTATAACTGTGCTGCTTGTATGAGGATATACGTGGCGAGGGTTACTATGTTTCAAAGGTCGGTTGGGCTTTGGCATTTGCCGGTCTCTTATTTTTTGCTCGAAAATAAACACACATTTGCTTTGTTGCCGGTAAAAAGAGAATTGATGGGCAAATAGAGGATTTTGGGAAAATACGGAGAAATAATTTGGGGAAAGATTGAATTTTGCAATGGGGGCAAAGGAAAATGTTACGCTTTAATAATGATTATAATCAGACTGCGCATGAAGCTGTTTTAAAGATCATGACAGAATCTGCAGCGGGAAATTTTGCCGGTTATGGTGCGGATGAGTGCTGCGAAAAGGCAGCTGAGTTGATAAGGGATTTGGTAAAAGCACCAACAGCCGCAGTGCATTTTATACCCGGGGCAACACAGACAAATCTGATCGTTATTGCCGCTGCATTGTCACCAATCCAAAGTGTCATTTGTGCCGATACAGGTCATATCAATGCTCATGAAGCAGCTTCAATTGAAAATACCGGGCATAAAATAATTGCTTTGCCTAATACTGACGGAAAAATAACAGCGGCCCAGATTGAAGGAGAAGCCGCTAAATATTATCAGGACAGCGAAGCGGAATATTTGACAGAGCCACGTCTTGTTTATATTTCGTTTCCTACTGAATTCGGAACCTTGTATTCATTGACCGAACTTCAGGCTATTGCGGCGGTCTGCCGTAAATATAAACTCATTTTGTTTGTTGATGGGGCACGAATGGGGTATGGGTTAGGAGCTGATGGGAATGATGTTACATTGACTGACCTGGCGGCATTGGCGGATGCGTTTTATATCGGTGGGACCAAGTGTGGCTGTATGTTTGGCGAGGCTTTGGTAATAACTGATAAAAATTTGCAACGGAAATTTAAAACTTATATGAAACAAAATGGGGCGGTACTGGCTAAAGGCTGGTTACTGGGGATACAGTTCTATGCATTGCTTAAAGATGGATTGTATTTTACGATTACCCGTCGGGCTGATGAATTGGCAATGCGGTTGCAGGCAGCGTTTAGGGCAAAGGGGATCAAGGAAGCGGTTGTGAGCCCGACGAATCAGCAGTTTGTAGTTTTGACAGCAGAACAAAAAGCACAGTTGGCCAAGGAATTTATATTTGAAGAAATGGGAGAGCTTACTCGATTTTGTACCAGCTGGGGAACTAAAGAGGAAGATGTTCAGACTCTGATAGCAGCGATTGAGCGATTGTAGGAGGAAGCAATATGCATCGGAAAGAACGTGAAGTCACAGAGTTTAAGGAAATTGCAGATATTTTATCTAAATGCCCGACAATCAGGCTTGGTATACAAGGGAAGGAGTTTCCGTATGTTGTCCCGTTGTCATTTTGCCATGAAATCGTTGACGGCAAAGTAGTGATTTGGGGACACAGTGCCAAGCAAGGATTGAAGACAGATCTTTTGGCTGACAATAATGCTGTTTGTGTTGAAGCGGATGTTTTTTATTGTATTGAAAAAACGGACATGGGAATAACCACTCGTTATGAAAGTATTATAGGATTTGGATATTATCAGGCAGTGGAAACAGAAGAAGAAAAAATCCGGGCGTTTGAGTTGATGACAAAACGTTATGGTTATGGTGATTATCCTGTCGGCAGATGCCGGGGACTGGCGGCAGCTAATGTATTTAAGATCGTATTGGAATCGATTACCGGTAAGCGCAACTTGCCGGAAAATAAATAAAAGGAGAGGTTTTAAATGAACGAGACATTGAAGGTTTTGGAAACAAGAAGAAGTTGCCGGAATTTTAAGCCGGACATGATAACGGATGAAGAATTGTCGGCGATAATCAAAGCCGGTACGTATGCACCCACCGGTAAAGGCAGCCAGTCACCGATAATAATTGCAGTTACAAAAAAAGAAGTACGTGATAGAATTGCAGAAGAAAATCGTAAGATCGGCGGTTGGCCTGAAGGGTTTGATCCGTTTTATGGAGCGCCTGTGATACTTATCGTTTTAGCTGATAAAGCAGTGCCAACTTATCTTTATGATGGCAGTCTGGTATTAGGTAATCTGCAAAATGCGGCAGCCAGCTTGGGGGTTGACAGTATCTGGATACATCGGGCTAAACAAGAGTTTGAATCAGAGTTTGGTAAAATTTTGCTTGCTGATTTAGGGATTAAAGGGGACTATGAAGGCATCGGGCATTGTGCACTTGGGTATGCTGCAGCACCATTGCCTGTACCGGCGCCACGTAAAAAAGATTACGTTTATTATGTTAAATAGTCGGTTCGTTTTGGTGTTATTGGGAAATAAAAAGAGGAGCAGTTGTTGCTCCTCTTTTTGTTTGATCGATTTAAACAAAGCATTAAAAGAATGAGTATTATTTTTTAACGTTTAAATTTAAAATTTTAGCAGCCTCTGCGGCAGCTTGATTGTCAACACTGGTTTTAGCGGTGAGAGTCTTTGCGCGCTTTTCCAGTAAGACGTGAGTTATACCTGAGTGAACTAAGGTGCCTGGTCCGTTAATACAACCATCTTGGCAGGCCATGCCTTCAAGGTAGTCCGCTTTTAATGTACCGGCTTCAAGCTGATCAAGTTTGTTGGCACATTCTGTCAGACCACAGGCGTATTCGAGTTTGTGGCCGGTGGTATCTGTTGTTGCGGCAATTGCTTTTTGGACGCCGCATTTTAATGGAAAAGATAGACCTTTGGCGGAAGCGGTAGTGTTGTACGGTTCTTCGTTTAGTTGAGACAGGTCTATGCCGATGCCATCAAAAATACATAATAGTTCTTCAAAGGTCAGAACGTAGTCAATGCTGTCAGAATTGTCAAGGGCTTCATTTTTCTTGGCAATACATGGACCAATAAAACAGGTGAGTGTTGATGGGGATTGCTGTTTTATCCAGCGGCCGGCAGCAACCATAGGAGACACTGTTTCTGAGATTTTGTCAGCAGTGTTTGGGCGGTGTTTTTTAATGAAATCGACAAATGCCGGGCAACAAGAACTGGTCATAAACGGCTGTCGGTCAGGAACTTTGGCAGTGAACTCTTCAGCTTCGTGCAGAGTTACCATGTCTGCGCTGTCGCTGACATCGACGATATCTTGAAAACCAAGTTTTTTTAATCCTGCTGCAAGTTGACCGTTGGTAACATTGATACCAAACTGACCGATGACGGATGGGGCTAACAATGCTGTGACAGGTTGTTTGTTTTTTAGTGCTAAAAGAACCGGCACGATAAAACTGCGCGCCTCTAAAGCACCAAACGGGCAAGCATTGCGGCAATTGCCGCAAGAGACACATTTATCGTGATCAATGACTGCGAGTTTGTTGGGGGCAACGGAAATTGCATTGGCAGGACAGGCTTTTATGCAGGGACGGACAACTTCTATAATAGCACTAAAAGGACAGGCCTTTACACAGAGGCCACAT
>CALCTX010000376.1 GCA_937907035.1 uncultured Selenomonadales bacterium | reverse complement strand
CATGTCGGACGGAAACGCCTGGCATGCCCTTCTTCTGCAAGTGAAATCGGAGGGCCTCTATGATTGAGCTTCGCAACCTGACAAAAAGCTTCACCACAACGGATGGGCCGGTGGATGCTCTGCGCAATGTCAATCTGACCATTGGCAACGGCGATATCTACGGCATCATCGGCATGAGCGGCGCCGGTAAAAGCACGCTGATAAATAATATTTTTCGGGTCAAGCTGGCGGGAACAGGAATCGGACAGCCGGTTACAACGGTTACCGAAGGGTATTCGATACCGGGCGTTCCGGTTACGATTTTTGATACACGTGGTTTTGAATTGGGATCTAAAGAACAGCAACTGGTAAAAACGGATATTTTGAGATTGATAAAAGATGGTGTAGAGGCAAAAGATATCAATCGTAATATCCATTGTATCCTCTATTGTCTGAATGCAGCTTCCAATCGTATTGAAGAAGAGGAAATAAACTGGATCAGACAATTTACTGATGAAGCCAATGTTTTTTCTGTTCCGGTTGTTATAGTCCTTACACAGGCCGTAGCTAAAAAGAAAGGCGAGGATTTACAAGCAGTCATAGAGAAACAGTCTTTGAAGGTAAAGGGGATTATTCCGGTACTGGCTGAAGATTATCCGATTGATGATGAACTGTTGATCAAAGCTTACGGCCTTGACCGATTGATCAATACGATGACGAAGGTTTTGTCGGCTGAATTGCGGCTGACTCTGCAAAATGTCCAGATCGCGTCATTGAAAAATAAGATAACAGAAGCCGAGTCAGCAGTACATAAATTTGTTGCAGCAGCCGGAACAGTGGCAGCAACACCGATACCGTTTTCAGATGCGGCTGTTCTGGTACCGGTTCAGGTGGCCATGATAGCCAGGATAACAGCGATATTTGGTATAAGTGTAACAAAAAGTATTTTGACCGGTATTGTTTCTTCAGTAGCCGGGACAGCCGGAGCAACGTATATCGGCCGGTCGTTTGTTTCCGGAATACTGAAATTTATTCCCGGAATCGGAACGATTGCCGGCGGAGTTATTTCTGCCACTACTGCGGCGGCTATAACTGAGGCATTGGGACAGGCATATATTCAGCTTATGATAATGATATACAAAGGCGAGCTGGAAGAAAGCTCTGTCGGCAGTGATGAATTTAAGAGAATATTGAAGGAAAAGATGAAAATGCTGTGATCACCGGTTGCAGCATTTTTGTCGTTTATTATTTATAAAAAAACATTGTAAAATATATTGATTATCAAAATATATAATTCCATTTTGATATTTAGTTATATTCAGGATTTTTACACCACGCAATTACATCAAAATACCTTGGCTCACACCAT
>CALCTX010000375.1 GCA_937907035.1 uncultured Selenomonadales bacterium | reverse complement strand
GTGACCGTTTGCATCAAATTTATGATAAAGAACAGACTTTGGCAGAGATAATCAATGATACTATGGACCGTGGCGGTAATGTGATAATCCCGTCCTTTGCTGTAGGTCGTACGCAGACCTTGCTCTATTATTTGTGCCGGTTAACCAAATCAGGTATGATCGATAAGGATATTCCGATTATCATTGATAGTCCGCTGGCAATCGAGGCCACTTTGATATTTGGCAAAAACGTGCAGGATTTTGATGATAAGACCGTAGAGATGATGAAGAACGGCGAGTTCCAAAAACTGCTTAATGTTACGGCTTGCAAAACGGCTGATGAGTCAAAGGCAATAAACAGTCAGGACAGTTCGGCGATAATTATTTCAGCGAGCGGCATGGCTGATGCCGGCCGGATCCTGCATCATTTGAAGCATAATCTCTGGCGTCCGGAGTCTACAGTATTGTTTGTCGGCTATCAGGCCGAGGGCAGCTTGGGAAGGCGGCTCGTTGACGGTATCAAACGCGTAAAGGTAATGGGCGAGGAGATCGCGGTCAGAGCCAAGATTCAGATGATGGACGGTTTTTCGGCTCATGCTGACAGCAGACAGTTATTGGACTGGGTCGGTCATTTCCAAAATCCGAAGCCGGCTAAGGTGTTTATTGTTCATGGTGAATCTTCGGCTCAGGGGGCATTGCAGAGTGAGTTTGAAGAAGAACTCGGTCTTGATGTCTATGTTCCGTTTAAGGGCGATATGGCAATAATTGAGGGCAGAGAATGTGAGATTCAGTCGTCGACTTTGCCGAAAGTTACGGTGGAAAAAGAGATGGAAGAATATCTGCAGACGATGGATTCGGCTTACCGGTCTTTCAGAAGACAGATATTGCAGCGGGTTATGTCTCAGCCACAGCTTATGGAGCCACTTATTAAGACGATTGAAAAGGGATGGAATTATATGAAGAAGTTGTTTGCAAATTACAACTTCTAAATATAGAAACTCGTCATTACGGATAGATACTTTGTCACGGGCTTGTTCCCTCGGTCAACGTACATTTTGAGTACGTTTCGCCTTCGGGTATAAGCCCGTTTCTCGTATCTGCCTCATTCTGACACTTTTACACTCATAACAAAATGTCGTCTCTATTGATCATTCTTCCGGTTTTACCTTATATACTACCGCATACATTACTGGCAAAACCAACAATGTAAGTGCCGTTGCGATCAACAGACCGCTGGCGATAGCCACCGCCATAGGGCCCCAGAAAGTACTGGTAATAAGCGGCACCATGCCGAGAATTGAAGATCCGGCAGTAAGCATTATCGGCCGGAAACGCAGTACTGCTGAATCGATAACCGCATCCCACTGCGAATCGCCGGCTTCCAAGTGCAATCTTATCTGATCGAGCAAAATGATCGAATTGCGGATTATCATACCACTGAGTGCCAACACACCCAATATAGCTACAAATCCCATGGCCGAATCAAACAACAGCATTCCGACCGTAACTCCGATCAACCCCAACGGCAAAGTCAGCAACGTCAAAATAACATTACGCCAATTACGCAACTGTATCATGAGCAGCGTAACAATGATAAACAGCATAACCGGTATTGGCTGAGCAAGATATTTCGACGATTTGGCACTCATCTCCAATGCCCCATCTATACTGATGCTGTAACCAAACGGCAATCTGTCGCGAATTTCTTTAGTTGCTTCGTAAGCCTTCTTCGCAGCATCATTTGCTGTTCCCTCGATAATATTGGCCTGAACGGTAACCGTCGGCTGTAAATCACGCCGCCAGATAAGGCCGTTCTCTGCCTCATAACTTATTTCTGCCACCTGCGACAATGGTACATACCCGGCACTGCCCAAATAGATTGGCAACCCCTTCAATTTTTCCAGGCTCTGCCGTTCTTCTTCCCTCAAGCGGAACTGAATACCGATAGTCCGGTCACCTTTATAATATTCAGCCGCTGTAAGACCACTGAGTTCACCGGTAAGCGTTCCGGCAATTTCCTGGCTGGAAACTCCCATCGCTCTCAATTTGTCTTGATCGAGCTTGAGCTTTAATATCTTGGATTTCTCGCTCCAATCAAAGTTTACCCCGTAATTATTGCTGTCAGAGGCAACTATCTGCGCGACTTCCTGCGCAATCTCCCGAACCTTGCTCTTATCATATCCTTGTACCCGGAGCATTATCGGATACGCTGACGGTGGTCCGAGCGGAACATATTTTACATTGGCGCGGACATTAGGAAAATCATCATCCAACTTTGCTCTTAATTCTTTTGTCAGCTGCTCTCTGTCATTCAGATCTTCCGCAACGACAATAAACTGCGCGTAATTATCAGCCGGGAATTTGGGTTCTGCCGTCAAAACGAAACGCGGTGCACCTTCACCAACATGCAATGAATAGCGGTCTATCAGATCGTCTTTCCCATCAAGGAATTTTGCCAATCGTAAAGCTTCTTCTTCTGTATTTTTCTTTGATGACCCTTCCGGCAAAGTCATTTCAACAATGATTTCCGGGCGCAAAGACGTCGGGAAAAATTCCTGACGGATATGCGGATAAGCAAACACTGTCAAGACAAAGAGGCCAGTGGTCGCTGCCAGCACAGTAATCTTATGTTTGAGAAAATATACCAGAACAGTCTTGAAATATACATAAAATTTCCCTTGCCGGGGATCTTTTACTTCTTTATTTACCTCGACCTTAATAAGGTGATAACCAAACAATGGCGTTACCATTACAGATACTACCCATGAACTCAGCAGCGTTATTGCGATAACCGGAAACAAAGCCGCACAAAATTCCGAAGCATTACCCGAAGAAAAAGCAACCGGTATAAATCCTGCACACGTAATAAGTGTCCCGGTAAGCATTGGCATAGCTGTCTCCCGAAAAGCATAGCAGGCTGCCTCAAATCGATCCAATCCTTCTTCAAGCTTGACAAGCATCATCTCGACTGCGATCATCTCATCATCAACTAAAAGCCCCAGCGAAATGATCAATGCCCCAAGTGATATCTTATGCAGGTCAATGCCCAACATAAACATGAAACAGAATGCCGCCGCCAACACCAATGGAATACAAAAAGCGACGACCATACCGGTACGGATTCCCAACGACATCAAAGTAACGACCAGCACGATTATTACTGCTTCCCGTAAAGAACCGACAAACTCACCGATAGATTCTGCTACAACCTTTGGCTGATCTGAAACAATACCAATTTCCATTCCTAACGGCAAATCTCCTCTTGCCGCATCCAAAAACTCATTGAGATTATTGCCGAGATCTATAATATTGCCACCAGGCCGCATAGACAGGGAAATACCGACTGCCGGCTTACCGTTAAAATACATCTTCGGCTCAGACGGGCTGACAAAACGTCGTTCAACCCTGGCAATATCTCCCAACCGGAAAATCCGGCCTCCGGCATTGATTGAAAGATTTTTTATCGCCTCTACATCTTCAAATTGACCGGTCAGACGCATATTCACATTATCTGTTTCCGTATCCACCATACCGGTAGGGGTCATCTGATTCTGTGAATTAAGTGCCGCCGCTATTACCTGTGGGCTTATCCCAAGCTCCGACAGTCTGGCGATATCACACTCAATATAAACCTTTTCCGGCTGCACCCCCAGCAAAGAAACCTTCTGCACATCCGGCAGATTGACCATGATCCGCCGCATCTTCTCTGCTTCCTGGCGCAATTCTTCATAATCATAACCATCGCCGGTCAACGCATAGATATTGCCATATACATCATCAAAGTGATCATTGTAATACGGCCCATACACCCCTTCCGGCAATTCTTTTTTCAAATCTTCACCATAGTTGCGAACCTCCTGCCAGGTCGGCCGGACAGTTTCCGCTTTGACGCCGTCCTTAAGGGTGATATAAACGACCGAACTCCCCGCTCTGGTATAGCTCTTTATATAATCTACCCCGGAAACATCCTGAAATTTGCGTTCCAGCTTATCTGTTACCTGTTCCTCCATCTGTGTGGCAGTTGCCCCCGGCCAAGCAGCCGTAACGACCATTTGACGGATTACAAAATTTGGATCTTCCATACGGCCCAAACTTATGTAAGAAAAAATCCCGAACAGTAATGCCACAGCAATCGTATACCAAACCAAGTCGCGATTCTTCAATGACAGTTCCGTTAAATTCTTCATGGCTTGCCACCCTCTGACCGAAGCCGTACTGCCTGCCCGTCAAGCAACTTGTGTGCACCGGCAGTAACAACCACATCACCGTCTTTTAATCCGGTAACTTTTACTTTATTATCGTTAAATCCTTCAGTCTTAACTTGCCGACGGCTGACTTTGCCATCATTTACCACCCAAACCTCCGGAACATCACCAGTCTGATAAATTGCCGACATCGGCAATATTGCCACCTTCGCCCCGGACTCAGCTTCTTTCGTAGTTACACTGGAAGTCATTCCCAGCTGCATACCATTTGGTGGTTCAGGCAAAGATATCCGGACTGTAAATGTCCGTGCGACAGGATCTGCCATCGGCGAAACTTCTCTGACTATTCCCCGCGTTTTTTGATTTGCCAATGCCCAAAAAGAAACTATAACATCCTTTCCCACCGGCATTTGTAATATCTTGTTTTCCGGAATATTTATCTCGATTTCCAATTCATCAGTCTGTACAAACGTCAATACCGGCGTACCGGCACCAACCACCTGTCCCATCTCGGCAGTGCCTTTCGTAACGACACCATCTGCCGGAGCGATCAATTCCGTATACGAAAGTGCATTGCTGCTCTGGGCTGCCTGTGACGCTGCCTGTTCATAAGCAGTCCGATACTGATCGAGCATTGCTGCAGAAATCGCGTCAGCTGCATACAATTTTTGATAACGCTCATAATTAGCAGCCGCTAATTGCAGATTAGCCTGTGCGGCATTATCCTTTTGCACCACATCTTTCG
>CALCTX010000374.1 GCA_937907035.1 uncultured Selenomonadales bacterium | reverse complement strand
GGCCGGCGATGGTGTGGAAGCACTTGATATTATCAGTCGGGCGGTGCCGGGACAATATGATGTTGTGCTTATGGATATTCAGATGCCGGTTATGGATGGCTACACGGCAACCCGGGAAATCCGTCAGCTTGCCGATAAGGAGCTGGCAGATATACCGATAATTGCTATGACGGCAAATGCTTTCGACGAGGATAAGACGAAGGCTGTGGAAGCCGGTATGAATGCTCATTTAGGCAAACCAATTGACATTGGAGCGCTGGTAACGGTTTTACGGAAATATCGGTGATTTGATGTTAAAACAGCTCGAAGCATAGTGCTTCGAGCTGTTTTTGTATGGTAAAAACTTGTTCTGTTATTTATTTAGTTTAACTTGAAAATTTGATATTTAACTTTATTTACAAAAGCGCGCGGATTTTTAATAAGCGGAAACTCCAGCTTTTCTCCGCTGATAGTTTCCACGATAATAGTACCGCAATTCATTTTTTTCGTCAGGCGATCCCTTTGTTCAAGCAATCGGATAGATTTGATATCCTTCAAGGGAATATCTGACCGGTGATTTTTTACATAGCCGGTACGGGTTATCAATGTTGTTGCCGTAAGCATCAGCTTTTGCTGATATATTCGCAGATAAGCAGTTGACATGAGGATTTCCAAAATTATCATAATCCCTAAAATAAAAGGATTGTGGAATGTCTGATAGATTGAAACGGCAAAAACTTCTTTGACAGTCGTTCCTAAACTTTTATCAAAGCCAATAAATATAAACAGAAGCGGCACACAAAAAAATCCTAAGGCAACATAAGCAGTATTGGCCTTTGCTTCAGCTAAAACAGTTTCAGAATTAATAGTCAGAGCTTGATCGTTCATACAAGCCTCCTGTTATCATAAAGGTACAAATGGTTTGGATTGTTCATAAGCAATACTATATCACTATTCAGGCAAAACCAAAAGAAGGGATACTGCACAAAATTCTGTGGAAAATTATTATTATATGGTGTATGATTTAATCAGTAATTGGTAATGAAGGCTTTAGTATGCAGGATTATATATATTCCGTAATCGGCCTGATCGCAATAGTTATCCATCTTATCATAAATTTTAATGTTATGTTCAAACCTGAACATTTCAAATTACAGAAAGCATTTGCTAACTATCGTTACCTGATGATAGCGATCTTTGTTTATTATATTACTGACGTTCTGTGGGGATTTTTTGCCGGATTAAATTGGATCCCGCAGCTTTTTCTTGATACAACTATATACTATGTTGCTATGTCATCGGCAATTGTCTTATATTACAGATATATAGTTGAATATCTGGGATTTGATGGCTGGCGGGCAAGTGTGTTTAAAAATTTTGGGGCAGGGTTCTTTATTTTGGAGAATTTATGCCTCATTATTAATTTTTTCTATCCCTGCTTTTTCTGGTTTGATGCCAATGATGCCTATATAGCCGGCCCAATCCGTTATTTGGCATTATGGATCCAGGTAGTAATGTTTGCTTTTTCCACAATTGTTACAGGGATGAATGTTTTTCAGTTAACGAATGAAAAAGTGGCAAGAAAGCGCCAGTTGGCTATCTTCTTTTTCAGTTTGATAATGTTCATCGCCATTCTTTTCCAGGAACGGTATCCGCTGCTTCCGTTCTATGCTTTAGGCTGTCTTTTGGGAAGCTGTGTACTGCATGAATATGTAGTCGGTGATGAGCTGGAAGAATATCAGGAAATGCTTAAGCAGGAAAAAAATAAATTGGAAGATTATTCCGGCCAGCTTTCCAGTTATAAGCGGGCGGTACTTTCTGATGCGCTTATTTCGCTTGAAGTAAATCTGACGAAGGATGAACTGTATTTCGGTATTTGGAAGAATGATAACAAGCAGGAGGTTCCGCTGCAGCAGATTATCGGGTTGAGTACACCTTGCAGCTATGATCGATATGTAAAAAATTGGAACGAGCATTTTGTCAAGACTGTTGACAGTGTTTTATTTGAAGGCCGTACTGACAGAGAGTATCTGTTGGACAGTTTTGATAAAGGGAGAACAGAAGTTACCTTTGATTATGAGGCGAAAACAATCTCGGGCAGGAATGTCTGGTTGCGCCGTAATATTGCCATGATAAAAAATAAGGCCGGTGATGTATTAGCTTACACGAGTGTAAAGGATATTACCGAGCTTGTAGAACAGGCCAAACGTGAGGAAGCATATATCCGGTCTCTGGCAACTGATTATGATAGTATTGTCATTATTGGTTACGAAGAGAACAAATATGATGATAAAGTTATACTGCACAGTCGCGTTTCCGATGAGTTAGCTGCATTGATCGATGAAGAAACAGCCAATGAAGTGCATTACAGTAAGAAACTGGACCTGATGCTGAAATTCATTCATCCGGAAGACAGGGAGCCATTCTACGCAGCTACCAGAAGAGAAAGATCAAATGAGTTTTTCAAAGAAAACAAAACAAATATTGTTAATTTCCGGATCATGAAACCGGACGACTCGTATCTTTATTACCAGTTCCGGATTGTTTCCCTCAAGGATGATAGCGGGAAGCTGATCGGACAAATTGCCACTATGAGAAATATTGATGCGGAGATCAGGCGGGAAATTGATGCCAAGGAAGAGATGAGGCTGACATTGCAGGCGGTTTATGAATCTTTAAAGGTAAAAGGATACAATCCTATAAATCAAATTGTAGGTTATATACTTTCAGGTGATCCAACTTATATTACAAGTCATAACAATGCCAGAAATTTAATAAGAGAAGTTGAAAGAGATGAATTATT
>CALCTX010000373.1 GCA_937907035.1 uncultured Selenomonadales bacterium | reverse complement strand
TACCGAAATCGGAATAAACTCTCGCTTGGATGAATTGCAGGCGGGACTGCTGAGAATAAAGCTCAGGTTCCTGGATGATTTTTTATCGGAAAGAAAAGAAATCGCTGCGTTTTATCTGTCAAACATTCACAATAATAAAATCGGTTTACCTGTAATAAATAAAGACACCGAGCATACATTCCATCAGTTCGTGATCACATCAGAATCAAGAGAAAAGTTGATTGATTTCTTGAAGCAGAAGGGTATTATGACAAGGATCCATTATCCGATTTTGCCATATCTGACCCCTGCGTACAGTTTTTTAAACTATTCTTCGGGGATTTGTCCCGCAGCAGAAGCGTTAAACGAACAAATTCTGTCTCTTCCCATGTATAACGGCATGACCCGTCAGGAATTATCTTATATCACAGAAGCAATAAACAGTTTCAACTAAAGAAAGGGGAACAGGATCATATCCGAAAAAATGGTGTACAGTAGTTTGATCGACAAAATAAACAGCAGCCGCAACAAAAAATTGTCGGTGTGCGGTATATTTATCCTTTTTGCGGGCTTTTTAGTATTGTTAAGAGCCTCGTTTTACGGGACGCATACTTGGGATGAAAGCTTTTATCTGACGATCCCTTACAGGTTCTTTCTGGGCGATGCGCCCTTTGTCGATGAGTGGCATGTCAGTCAGTTGTCCGCTTTTTTGCAATATATACCCTTATGGTTATTTGTAAAAATCGCCGGATCTGCGGAAGGCATTATTCTTTATTTCAGAATACTGACGTGTCTTTGTCAATTTGCAATAGCCGTTTTTATGTTTCAGAAACTGAAAAAACAATATCCTGGGATGTTAATAAATTTTTGACCGCAACTTATACAAATGCCATTGGGGCTTCCCAAGATGCAAATAATCAAAAAACAATATTTATGACACAGTCTTTTGAAGTTCCGGATGGGGTTACTAAAATTTATGGATCTTACAGTGACAATCGGGTTACACCGGCAACTGGCGGAACGATTGACCTGTTGGCTAAAAAAACACTTACTGATATTGACTTTATCGGTGGCTATAATTCGGCTGACGCGTCAAAAATCGGCAAAAATACACTGAGTGTTCGGTCGAATGCTGCTGGCTCGATCGTAAATTCTATCTCAGCGTTTACCAATGTTGATTTCTATGCGCCATATACTGATAACAGTGTTCCTATGCTGTCGGTAAACAGTGCAAGCTTTGGCGAAAATGCCACTATCAAATTGGATAAATTGCCAACTTATAATCTTACACTGATCAGTTCGGATAGTGAGATTGACAATTATGGTACCTTGAAATACAAAATCGGCAATTATGACCTGACCGGTGGCAAAACATACGGAAAAGCTTTTTATAACGATTTCAAGCTGTTAGTCGTTCAAGGAAAATTTGATACAACTGACAACAAAAATATTTCTTGGAACATTAATAAATTCCTGGCCGGTTCCTATACTGACCCGGAAAACAATACTATGCTGGCACCTGTTGGGGAAAAGAAAGTTTCGCTGAACAGCATTGACGATGTTCCGGATTTGATTACCGATGTATACGGTTCTTACAGCGAATATGCCGGGAAATCGGCTGATGGCGGTATCGTTGAATTGACTGGCAAGATTGAAAGTTCGACTGAACATAATGTCAATCTTTATGGCGGCAAAAATACGGCTGAAGGTGGTACTGTTGGCAATAATACTTTGAACGTATCAGGCTCGGCTGCCGGGTCAAAAGTAAATACAGTTGGAGTGTTTGACACTATCAATTTCTATTTACCAACTGTTGATATGCCAAATTCTGTTTTACTGTCGACAGATAGTACAGACCTTGCAAAAACTAATTTGATCACTTTAGATAAAGCCCTGGCGTATGATCTTACACTGTTGAATAATGTTACAAATTTAGATGGAATAAAATTCAAAGTCGGTAATTCAGAAGAAAAGACTTTGACAGATGCTACATTTGATTCTGTATTTGCCGATACGCAAAACTATCGGGTTGCAGTAACGAGAGGTAATTTTACAGCCGATGATAGTAAGCTCAGCTGGGTAGCTGATGCTGGCAAATCCTTCTATACCGGCGTTTATACTGATGCCTCAGGAAAAGTAACCAAGGTATCGGATAATAATGCTGTAATTCTGAATTCCACTCCTGGGGTCAAAAATGTCTATGGTTCATATAGTAAAGTCGGAAATGCAGAAGGTGGTGTTGTTGAATTAGCAGGTAAGATTGACAGTTCAACACTTAATCTTATCGGTGGAAAATCAGAAAACGGCGAAGTCAACGATAATACGCTGAATGTTTC
>CALCTX010000372.1 GCA_937907035.1 uncultured Selenomonadales bacterium | reverse complement strand
GCCGGTGGCCTGGAGGAGCGCACCCGCGCCATGCTGAAGGTGCAGGACGGATGCGTCAATTTCTGCACCTATTGCATCATTCCTTATACCCGCGGCCCCATCCGTTCTGCGCCTGTGGAGCTTGCAGTGGAGCAGGCCGGGGATCTGGCAGCCCGGGGCTACCGGGAGATTGTGATTACGGGCATTGAAATTGCCAGCTGGGGCGCGGATCTGCCGGGAAAGCCCCAAGTGACCGGGCTGATCGAGGCGGTGTGCCGTGCCGTGCCGGAGCTGCGCATCCGGCTGGGCTCGCTGGAACCCCGGATTGTCACCGAGGAGTTCTGCCGCCGGATGAGCGCACTGCCGAACCTGTGCCCTCAGTTCCATCTGAGCATGCAAAGTGGCTGCGATACGGTGCTCAAACGCATGGGCCGCAAGTATGATACCGCCCGGTATTATGAGAGTGTGGAGCTTCTGAGAAAGTATTTCCCCGGATGCGCGGTTACCACGGATATGATTGTCGCCTTCCCTGGTGAGACGGAGGAAGAGGCTCAGCAGAGCCTGGACTTTATCCGCAGATGCGGCTTTGCGGACATACATATTTTCCCCTATTCCCGCCGCCCGGGCACTCCTGCGGATAAGATGCCCGGCCAGCATGGCAATGCGGTGAAGGAGCAGCGCAGCCGGGAGGCCATCGCGGTGGGGCAGGAGATGAGCATTTCTTACCGCCGCAGTCTCATCGGCTCCGTCCAACAGGTGCTCTTTGAGCAGACGTGGTCGATTAATCAGGTCTATCAGTATAGCGGTCGCTATTTGATGTTACCTACCGAAGGTGGTTTGATGATGGTGGACCAGCATCGCGCACATGTATGCGTGCTATTCAATTTATATATGCATCATATCAGCGAGGCTCGAATGGCTTCGCAACAACTGCTCTTCCCGGAGGTATTGGATGTGGCACCGGATGAAGTGGTGGTAGTCAATGATATATTGGACGAACTGCAGATGATCGGATTTGATATGGCTCAACTATCGCCATTGAGTTTTACTATATCGGGCGTGCCGGCTTTGCTGGAAGATAAAGACCCGGTTGTAGCGATTAAGAATATTTTGTCAGCCGTACAGATGTCCGGGTCGGTGCGCGAGCACGTGCATAAAGCCATCGCATTGAGTTTGGCTAATCAGACCGCCATCCCTTATGGGAAGGTGATGCAAAAAGAAGAAATAGAGGATTTGCTGAGACGTTTGTTGGCCTTACCTAATTATCGTTATACGGAGGATGGAAAGGTGGTTGTGTCCATCATAACGGACGATGAATTGGCAAAAAAATTCTAAATAATCTAAAAAAATATACTTTTTTTCTTAATAATTTGCATATTCAAAAAAAAAATTGTACTTTTGCACTCAAATAAAACTCATTACCATGAAGAAAAGTCTTTTTGTCGCTTGCTTTGCGATGTATTATCTGTTTCTTTCTGCGGGACCGGTTAAGGTTAGTTTGGAACAACTCAACCAGGATGGCTGGATGCGTTATAAAGGTCAAGCCATTACGATTACCACACCCCTTGTGGTGTGTGGCACGATGTACGATAGTTTGATTCTTTCGGAGGAACGGTTGTTCGTGCCCGAAGAGAAAGCCGTTGGTTTGGCTCAAGGCGATAGTACCGAATATTGGCGTTTAGTCAACTATAACCAACAACATCGTATCAAATTGGAATGC
>CALCTX010000371.1 GCA_937907035.1 uncultured Selenomonadales bacterium | reverse complement strand
GGCTTGATTCATCTTTAGATGATTCATTTCTGCATTGTTTAGTTTTCAAGGAACATTTGCTTAACGCTTAGCGTCAGCTTTTATATAATATCTCTATTTTTTATTCTTGTCAAGAACTTTTTGAGATATTTTTAAAATTTGGTGGGCAGGGCTGGATTCGAACCAGCGTAGGCAGAGCCGACGGATTTACAGTCCGTTCCCTTTAGCCACTCGGGCACCTACCCATTTGTTGTGCGACACAACACTAATATTATAGGTAATAGCATGTCTCTTTGTCAAGAAAAATATATCAATAGCTTAATTCTTCGATGGTTAAAGTTGTACGGAGGTATATTTCGAATGTTCTTGGCCAGGGGAAACAGCTATCTATTGAGAGGTCTTTTACACGCAACCGGATATTGCCCGAAGGGGATTCGATTTTTACCGGTGCCCGGAAGGCACGGGTTTCTTTCAGGCGTGAGAATCGTTCAGCCAGTGAATTTTGTAACATAGCATTGGCGAACCGGTAGTTGTGTTCAAGATCAAGGTCACCGACATTGGTGTATCCGGCTTTTATAAGCTGAAAATTGACCCGGTCGATGATGTCTTTCAGGAAACAATAGTCTTCTAAGAAACGATTGTTCAAAAATGTCAGGTTGCTGCGGTACAGATCGATAACAGCCTGTTTTTTTACGATGTCTTTTTTGGCTGCCGAAAAGATCACGGCCTGGCTTATTGCGGTACCAATCGAGTTACTGGTGGTATTCCATCCGGAATAAGCAATAAGTGAGTTAAGCGGTGTATTATTTTTGACTAAGAACGGGAAAACAGTCTCTTCAGCCAGAAAGTGTTCACTGAGGTCCGTAAGGGCAACAGATTGACCTTTGTTTATCAGGGATTTTATATAATCGGCACTTGGTTTACGAGTGGCAAGGGTAAGGCTGTCGTTACAGGAAACAAAAAAGGTAAAATCAGCTGCCTCAGGCGAAGCAGATTCTGTGGCATTCAGGAATTGTAATTTTTCCTGAACGGTATCAGCTACAGTACCGGCCATAAAAGGCATTATAAAATTCGGAGTAGATCCGTCATTGTATTTTACAAATATTTCAGGTCGGAAAGCATGCCGTTCAGCTGAGATTTTTGCGAGCAGGGAAAGCGCGATTTCATCAGCACCGTGAGTGATAAATACTTCATTTTGGTTGATGGAGTTTTCTTTTAAAAAGGCTTGTAATTCGCGTTTCTTTAAATTAGGGATACCATATTTTTCGCCATCATCTTGTCCGATTACCAGCATTTTTAAGGTGCCGTTTTTGACCAGCAGACTCAGAGACCGGTTGAGTTCTGCATTTTTATCAAATAAGGAATGGTAACGGGCAAGATCATTACCGGGGAGTTCGGATTTTAGTTGGCTGAGCCGGTCTGCATCAGCAGGATCATATTTAAGAGACAGTTTATCAGTCAGCCGGGAATATTCGATAAAATCTTTCCAGAGTGAATAACCGCCGATAGATGGCGGGGGAGTGATCCGGGGAAGGATATTGAAGGCGTAGATAGGAATTTGCGGGTTTTGCCGATGAAGTTCCGCCAGCAGAGCAAGAATTTTTTGGCTGTCGGCAATAGTTTTGCTGCCCTCCCGGGAAGCAATGAGACCACCATGCAGAAGCTGATCTATTGAGATGATGGCGGCATCAGCCATTTTGAGATTGTTTTTCAACCAGTCGGCGACAGCGGAAGTATTACTTTCCTGGTAATAGTAATCGAGAATTTCCGTCGGCGGGGTAATGACGTTAATATTGTCAATTTTGGCAGCGTCAATTACAAACTGAGTGCAAGGCGGACGGCTGTCCAAAGGTATAAGGAGGAGCGTTTTTACCGGTGCCGGTTTTGCGGCAGATAATATTGTTCCTTTATATGATGGCCGGAGAAACAGAATGAAAAAAGCCAGCAGAGCGCAGATAAAAATTGCCAGAGCAATAAAACGTTTATTCATGCTGATTTCTCCTCCCTACTGTAAAAAGTATTGTTATTTGTATTATAATAGAATTTAAGAGCAGAGACAATCGCGGACAAAAGATGAAAGGGGAATTGTTATGCCGGTTTTAGGAGCCTTTTTAGCTCCGCATCCGCCGCTTATCATGCCGGCGGTTGGCAAGGGTGAGGAAAGAAAGATAACAGATACAGTGCTTGCGTATAAAAAAATAGCGCAAATGGCTGCGGAGCTTAATCCGGATACGATCGTTATCATCAGTCCGCATTCGGTTATGTACGGGGATTATTTTCATATTTCTCCCGGTAAAAGCGCAATAGGTTCTTTTGCTGAATTTGGTGTGCCTCAGCTTTTGGTCCGTGGGGATTATGATGAACAGTTTGTTTCGGCATTGGCCAAGCTTTGCCGTAGTGCCGGGGTACCGGCCGGGACATTGGGCGAACGGAACAGTGCACTTGATCATGGGACGATGATACCACTGCGGTTTTTGCAGGAAGCCGGCTGTAAGTGTCGGGTGGTCAGGATAGGCCTTTCCGGTGTTTCGGAAACATTACATTATCAGTTGGGACAATGTATTGCTCATGCTTCGACATTGCTGGGGCGCCGGTTGGTTATTGTGGCCAGCGGTGATCTTTCACATAAGCTTTTACCGGAAGGGCCTTATGGTTTTGCAAAAGAAGGCCCGGAATTTGACCGTTTGGTGATCGATGCTTTGCGAACCGCTGATTTTCTTTCATTGTTGCAACTGCCGTTGGATTTTTGTGAAGCAGCAGCAGAGTGCGGCCTCCGGTCATTATGGATCATGGCCGGAGCATTTGACAAAAGATGGATCAGTGCCAAGATTTATTCCTATGAGGGCCCGTTTGGGGTAGGTTACGGAGTGGCAAGTTTTTTGCCGGAAGGGAAATCGGAGGCAAGGAACATCGGTGAACAGTTAGA
>CALCTX010000370.1 GCA_937907035.1 uncultured Selenomonadales bacterium | reverse complement strand
CGATTATCGACTCCGACAACGAACCGGTCCGTTTAACGATCGCCACCGGATGTCCCGCCTGATCGAGTTTTACCTTTATTTCCGGCAATGAAAATTCAATTGCCCCCCGCTTTTTCCGGACTTTCAGTCTGGCATCGCGAATTGCCTGCAAAGCCTTCAGCATCGGCAAAATATCGGCATTGTCTTCGACAAACCGCGGATCTTTATCGACTAAAATCTTATTTACAATATTATACGTCAGCCGCCGATGACTGCGGATAACTGCCGGAGCAATAATATAATCAGCCACCGTACCGTCTGCCTTCAGCTCCAATTCGCAGGCCATTGCCAGCCGGTCAACACCTTCATTCAGGCTGCAGATTCCATTTGACAACGCTTCCGGCAGCATCGGAATAACCCGGTCAACCAAATACACACTTGTCGCCCGGGATCTGGCCTCAACATCAAGCGGTTCATTTTCCCGGACATAGTGACTGACATCAGCGATATAAACGCCCAAAAACCAACCTTTCCCCCGTTTTTCGGCATAAACGGCGTCATCAAAATCCTTGGAATCATCGCCATCGATCGTCACCGTTGTAAACTCCCGCCGGTCAAGCCGCCCCTTGTACTCTGCCGGACAAACCTTATCCGGGACCTTATCAGCTGCTGCCTGAACATCAGCCGGAAATCCTTCTGTAAGATCAAGCTCCCGCATAACCGACAGGACATCAACTCCCGGCGCACCGACTTTTCCCAAGACCTCAACAATCCGGCCTTCCGGATTGCGATGCCGCTCCGGCCATTTGGTTATCTCCACGACAACCTTTGTCCCGATCTTGGCGCCGTTGAAATCCTTTTTGGCAATAAAAATATCTTGATTCAGCTTTTGATTATCCGGAGTCACAAACCCAAATGCGGCACTTTTTTCAAAAGTCCCGACAATCCGTGTATTTGCCCGGGTAACAATGCGAATTATCTCACCCTCACGAGCCCGGCCCGCCACAACCGACGGCGTAACCCGGGCCACCACTTTGTCACCGTGCATAGCATTGCCAAGCATCGGTCCGGGAATAAACACATCCGTGTCATTCTCTGATTCGCGAACTTCCGGCACAACAAAGCCAAACCCTTTGGCCGACATATTCAAAATACCGACTGCTAAATTCATGCGCGCCGGCAACCCATATAATCCGCTGCGATTTTTAAATACCACCGCCGACTCTTCCAATGCCGTCAGCTCAGCAAAAAATGCTTTTAAAGCCGACCCGTTTATTGCCATTTCTTCAGCAATATCCTCAGCCGATAACGGTCTCTGCACCTGTTTTAAAACCTCAATAATTTGTTCCGCTAAATTCATCATTTCTCCTCATAACGTAAAAACGCGGCAATTTTACTGAATAACTTTTCCCGTTCAATATCGATCGTCACCCGATGACCGGTATTCTCCAGCCAAAACAGTTCCTTGCCGGCACTGCCCGAATTATCATAAATATATTCCGCACTCTCCGGCAAAACCGTATGATCCTTTTTCCCCTGCACGATCAATAACGGCGTTGCAATTTCCGGCAACGCTTCTTTTCCGGCATTCATTATTGCCAGCAATTCATGAATTGACCGCAACGGCATACGCGTATAACAAATATTATACTTACGATCCAGACCCGGCCGGGCCTTTCGCGGACGCGGCAAAAATTTGCCCACAGCTCTGTCCTTCGGCGGCAATAGCCGCAAACTCCGTTCTTCTTTAATAAAAATCGGAGCTGCCATCATTACCGTTTTATATACCGGCCGGTATTTATTCAGCAACAATGCCAAATGAGCTCCCATCGAGAGCCCGGCTACCGAAATGCGATCCGCGACATTGGTCAGAAGATCATATCCGTCGAGCACCGAATTAAGCCAATCAGTAGCATAAGTATGCTCCAGATCCTCGGCCGATGTTCCGTGCCCGGCCAGCCGGATCCCCAATACCGAATAACCGGCCTTATTCAACGCTTCGCCTAAAAGGCGCATCTCAGCCGGTGCACCCGTAAACCCGTGTACCAGCAAAACAGCATCCCGCCCGCCGGCAAAGAAAAACGATTCTGCTCCCGGTATTATATTTACATCCATGAAAACACCCCATCTTCCTTGAAATTTATATAGTACTATGTTACAAAAAGAGCGCCCCTGTAATAGGGGCGCTCTTTTTTAATCCTCATATTGTCAGCTTCGCGATTGCCAGCGTAACGGCACCAAACAAAACTGCGCAAACCACCGTTACCCGCGCTAAAAGGGCATCAAGTCCCCGTGCCTTGCTGCT
>CALCTX010000369.1 GCA_937907035.1 uncultured Selenomonadales bacterium | reverse complement strand
TTATGCGCTTTCTGCAGTTTTCGGTCTGGTTGACTGGACACTTATCGAAAAAGCACCGTGGTTTGCTTTGCCGACTATTTATACCCCGACATTTAATATGAAGGCAATTATGATAATCTTGCCGGCATCTTTGGTTGTAATTGCCGAGCATATTGGTCATCTTATTGTTACCGGCAACATTGTTGGCAAGGATCTGACTAAGGATCCGGGACTTGACCGTTCGATTCTCGGTAATGGTATTTCGACGATCATTTCCGGTTTCTTCGGCTCGACTCCGAACACAACTTATGGTGAAAACATCGGTGTTTTGGCAATTTCCAAGGTATTCAGTACCTGGGTTATCGGTGGTGCGGCAGTAATCGCTATGTTTTTATCATGCTTTGGCAAGCTGGCAGCTGCGATCCAGAGCATTCCTACCCCGGTTATGGGCGGTGTTTCCATGCTGCTCTTCGGTCTCGTTGCCTGCTCCGGTATAAGAATCCTCGTTGACAGCAAGGTTGATTATGCTGACCCGTTTAATTTGATTCTTACATCAGTCGTTTTAGGTCTCGGTGTCAGCACAGCATCTTTGACATTCGGTACTATAACACTCAAAGGCATGGCTTTGGCTACAGTTGTAGCAATTATTCTCAGCTTGTTCTTTAAGGCAGTTACCAAAGATGAAGAAGTAACTGAGGAAAACAAATGATCCTGCGATTTACAGTTGATAAGACTCTGGGGGCACCTTTGCCTCTCAGAGTCTTTTTGCGTCAAAAGGGAATTTCCCAGTGTATGTGGCGAAAACTGAAGAATAACGGCGTTGTCAATGTCAACGGAATTGACGTCAATTTAACGCGAACTATGTTGAATGGCGGCGAAGATATTGCTGTTTCGCTTCCGGAGGCTACGGATATTTTACCGGTTGATATTCCTCTTGATATCATCTATGAGGATGAGTATCTGTTAGTTGTCAATAAACCTGCCGGGCAGCTTGTTCATCCGGTCGGCAAGGATTTTGACAATACAATTGGCAATGCGGTTATGGGTTACTATCAGCGACAGGGTTTGCCACTTTCTTTTCATCCTGTACACCGGCTTGACCGTAATACGTCAGGCTTGGTGCTTATCGCCAAACAGCCTAATGTTCAGCATTTGCTTACAACCGGGGCAAAAAAACTGTTTCAGCGCCATTATCTGGCTGTTATCCCTGGTACTTTACCGGATACTGACGGTGTTATTGATGCGCCTGTCGGACGTAAACCGGGAAGTATTGTTGAACAGGAAGTTTCAGCGACCGGAAAACCGGCATTGACATATTATCGGGTTATTGACGTCAATTTTGACAGTCAATATTCGCTGCTTGAACTGACATTGGCCACCGGTCGCACGCATCAGATACGGGTTCATCTGTCACATTTGGGTCATCCGCTTGTCGGTGATGATCTCTATGGCGGCAGCCGGGAATTATTTTCCCGTCAGGCATTACATGCTTATAAAATGGAACTTACCCATCCGATTACCAAAGAACCATTGACATTTTACGCTCCCCTGCCGGATGATTTTCAGGTTTTATGTCAAAAATTAAAATTGACAGTTTAAAGAAACATAGCAAAATGCTTTCGTTTTGTGCTATAATAAATATATTAAATAAAAAACAGGAGGTATATGAATATGCCATTAGTTACAACAACAGAAATGTTTAAAAAGGCTTACAACGGAGGGTATGCTATCGGCGCTTTCAATGTCAACAATATGGAAATAATCCAGGGCATTACCGAGGCTGCTGCCGAAGAGAAAGCTCCGCTTATTCTTCAGGTTTCTGCCGGTGCCCGTAAATATGCCAAGCATGCTTATCTTGTTAAATTAGTTGAAGCAGCGATTGTTGATACCGATTTGCCGATTGCTCTGCATCTTGATCACGGTGCTGATTTTGAGATCTGCAAGTCCTGCATTGATGGCGGTTTTACTTCCGTTATGATTGACGGTTCCAAGCTCAGCTTTAAGGAAAACATCGAGCTGACTAAACGGGTCGTTGATTATGCTCATGAACATGGCGTAGTAGTTGAAGGCGAACTTGGCAAACTTGCCGGCATCGAAGATGATGTCAAGGTCAATGATGCTGATGCTTCTTATACCCGTCCGGATGAAGTTGAAGAATTTGTAAAGAGTACCGGTGTTGATTCTTTGGCAATCGCTATCGGTACCAGCCATGGTGCTTTTAAGTTTAAGCCATCCCAGTGCTCTCGTAATGCTGACGGCGTTCTTGTTCCGCCGGAATTGCGTTTTGACATTTTGGAGGAGATCGAAAAGCGTTTGCCGATGTTCCCTATCGTTTTGCATGGTTCGTCATCGGTTATTCCGAAATATGTCAAGATCATCAACGAAAATGGCGGCAAGCTTGACGATGCGATCGGTATTCCGGAAGATCAGCTCCGCAAGGCAGCTAAATCTTCTGTCTGCAAGATAAACATTGATTCCGACCTGCGTTTGGCAATGACTGCAGGAATCCGTGAGTTCATGGCCGCTAATCCGGCTGCTTTTGATCCGCGTGAATATCTGAAACCGGCCCGGGCTTATATCAAAGAGCTTGTAAAACATAAATTGGTTCATGTACTTGGCTGCAATGGCAAAGCATAAATACATTTTAGGAGGAAATTTAATTGAAGGAATTAGGTTTGTTTGACACACAGTTTATTGATTTGTCACAGAATGTCGTAAATATTGAGGATCGCGGCTATCAGTTTGGTGACGGTATCTATGAGGCAACTCATGTTTATAACGGCAAATGCTTTGCACTTGACCGTCATCTTGAGCGTATGCGCCGTTCACTGAAAGAAATTGCTCTTCCGATCATGTACGCTGATGAAGAGATTATTGGAATGCATGAGGATATTATTCAAAAGAGCCAGATAAAAGACGGTGCGATCTATTTTCAGTTTACCCGTGGTACAGCTCCGCGCCAACATTATTTCCCGGCAAAATCTCAGGCTCATATGTCAATGACCATTCGTGACTCAAAGATACATACCGATTGGCAGGAAAATGGTATCAAAGCTATATTCTATGAGGATATTCGTTGGTTGCGCTGCGATATCAAATCCCTGAATTTGCTCGGCAATGTTATGGCAAAGCAGGAAGCTCATGAAAAGGGCTGTCAGGAAGCTATTTTGGTTCGTAAAGAGAAGAATGAAGTTACGGAAGGTTCGAGCAGCAATTTCTTTATGGTCAAAGACGGCGTTCTTTGGACTCACCCGCTCAATGATTTCATTTTAAAGGGTATTACCCGCTCTATTATCGCTGATACTTTGGCTCCGCAGCTTGATTTAACTATTGTTGAGAAAAACTTTACACCGCAGTTTGTTTTGACAGCTGAAGAGGCATTCGTTACCAGCACAAGTCTTGAAATAACTCCGGTTATCAGCATTGACCGTCATCAGATCGGCAACGGAGAGCCGGGACCGATTACCCGCAAGCTTATTCAGGCTTATAAAGATCTGGTTAAAAAAGAATGCGGAGAATAATTTAATGTATACATTATAATTATTGAAACATAATTGACAGTTAAATTTTCTGATTCTATACTGATTTATGTTCATTTATTTTGACAATAGTTATAGGAGAGTGTAAAGATTATGGCAAAAAAGGTTAAGATTACGGAAACGATCCTCCGTGATGCTCATCAGTCGTTAGTCGCTACCAGAATGCGTATTGAGCAGATGCTCCCGCAGCTTGAAGCATTGGACAATATAGGTTTTAATGCTTTGGAAGCTTGGGGCGGTGCAACTTTTGATTCCTGCCTGCGTTTCCTTGGTGAAGATCCATGGGAGCGTTTGGATACTTTGAAAAAACATTTAAAGAAGACTCCGATCCAGATGTTGTTGCGCGGTCAGAATCTTCTCGGATATAATCACTATTCCGATGACGTTGTCCGGGCTTTTGTCAGAAAAGCATCCGAACATGGTGTAGCTGTGTTCCGTATCTTTGATGCGCTTAACGATATTCAGAATCTCCGGACGGCTATCGATGAAGCTTTGAAATGCAAAGAAAAACCGCATGTTCAGGGCTGCCTCGTTTATACTGTCAGCCCGTATCATACTAATGAAACATTTGTTGATCTTGCAAAGAAACTTGAAGAAATGGGCTGTCATTCCGTATGTATCAAAGATATGTCCGGCCTTTTGAAGCCGTATGTTGCTGAAGATCTTGTAAAGAAACTCAAAGCAGCAGTTAAGGTTCCTATCGAACTCCATACCCACTACACCAGCGGTTTCGGTTCCATGACTTACCTCAAAGCTATCGAAGCCGGTGTTGATATCATTGATACAGCATTGGCTCCGTTCTCCTGCGATACTTCCCAGCCGTGCACTGAGACGATGATCGAGACTCTCAATGATACTGACGCTTTTGAAACCGGTATCGACCGCAAGGCTCTTATCCCTATTTCCAAGCATTTTGGCAATGTTAAACAGGAAATCATCAAAGAATTTAACCTCAAAGGATATTTTGACGTCAATCCGAATGTTTTGGATTTCCAGATTCCGGGCGGTATGCTTTCCAATCTTACCAACCAGCTTAAAGAGCAGGGCATGGAAGACAAATATCAGGATCTGCTTGATGAAATGCCGCGAGTTCGTGCTGACCTTGGTTATCCGCCGCTTGTTACCCCGTCCAGCCAGATTGTTGGTACGATGGCAACCTTCAATGTCATGATGGGCCAGCGTTATAAGATGGTTCCGAAGGAATTTAAAGATTTGGCTCGTGGCAAGTTCGGTCATACGCCGAAACCAATCGACCGTGAATTCCTCCATTCTATCGGTATCAATGATGATGAGATTATCGAGGATTGCGCTATTGAAGATGCAAAAGCAGCAACTGTTGAGCAGTTCCGTCAGGAATTGGCCGGCAAAGGTTATGCTAATGCTTCCGAAGAAGATATCCTTTCCTATGCTCTCTTCCCGCAGGTTGCAGAAGAATTCTTCAAGAGCAAAGGCCGTATGTAATTTGAAGAAGGGCTGAAATATGATAGTAAATCGGATAACACAATACCGCACCGCAGCCGGGCTCTCCCCTGCTGATATCAGCAGTATGTTTAAGATTCCCTATCGGATCGTTCAGCAATGGGAAAAAGGTGAAACTAAACCCCCGGCATGGGCAGAACAGCAAATAATCAATAAGCTGAAGACTATGCCACGGCGTGGCGGTAATTTTGGTACGAGCAGCAATCCGTTCCAAAAAGCTAATCCGTTCCAGCGTCCACCACAATTTAAGAGATAACTAAACGGGGCTGTCGCATTAAGCTGATATCCTTCTCGTCATTCCGGATCAAGTCCGGCATGACTGAAGCTTAATGCGACAGCCCCGTTGTTTATGTTTCAAAAAACTATTAAAATGTCTTTTAACATTTCAGACACTGCCCCATCAGTCACTGATCTTAAAGGAGAACCTGTCATCCCAGTGACGTCTGATCGAAATTTCTGCTGTGGCGTTGGTGTTGTCAAATATAATGGACCACTGCGTGTTGCTGGTAATATCCTGCGGGTTTGGATCCTGGGCTGCGGCTTTCAGAGCTTGCCACGTCACATTGCGGTCAACTTTGCCTTTGTTCGCATTTAGTACATCCAGCATTGCAGTATACCGTTCCTTGCCTCTTCCGTACATGCCGTTATCTTGCTTCGGCTTTACTTTGTCGGAATACATTATAAAGAAGTTGGTAATGGCCGGCGTTGGTGTTACGACCATTTCCCGGCCTTCTGATTCGCAATCAAATTCAACAGCTACGCTGTTTCCTGAAGCATCGCTTATGATAAAATGATAATCTCTGCCATTGAGGGAGAAAATATCATATTGCCGGATAAGATCGAGGGCCTCTGCAGTGGTTGCTGCCCGGTCCAGTACCAGGCGGATCAGAAGTGAAGTGGCTAATTTCGGCTTGCCCGTATTGTGTATGGTCGGTTTACTTGGAAGCGTCAATACAGCTACGGACACGCCTTTTTCGTTTACGCCGTCAAGCCCGATAAAGGGGGCTGACAAACAGGCCATTTTTTTGGCAATACTTGCATCGGCATGGTCTGCGCCGACATTGTTCAGAGCAGCAAATGAAATGGATTTATAGCCGTTTTTCGGTTCACAGATTACCATAAGTGCCGAGGTATCCAGCTTGAAATCATAGTTTCTTCCCATCAGATAGTTCCCTTCCGTAGTTATCGTGCGAAAAGCACTGCAGCCAAAGGACGGCATTTTTATGCTCACCGGCAGAAGCGGAAGTGATTCTTTGATGACCGCATCTACGAGCCCCTGCGTGTCAGTGTACTTAGAATTGATAACATCATCTATGGAGTAGTCATATTTTACCGTCATAGTATAGAGATTATAGCCATCATCATAATTGGTGATCTTCTCAAGAGTCGCCAAAGTTTGGAACCTTGTGAAATACAATGCCCCGAAGCCTGCGCAGACAAAAAGAACAACTGTGAGCAGTAATAAGAAGACTTTTTTAAGCATTTGTTTTTCCTCCACATTTAATTTGACAATGTAAACCTGTTTTTATTTTAATTTATTCTTTAAAAACAGAACTGCTTTTAAATTTAATTTATCTGCAAATATTGTAATTGTCAATGACAGAATTTATCAGGCTGGTCTGTTTCAATCTCCTCTGATAATTTAAAAGATAATTAAAAATGTTTACCGTAATATATTTTAAATGGGCTGTGAATTTTTCACAGCCCATTTAATGTTACGATTATTATACTATTTTCTCTCCATCATAAACTTCTCCGCCGATATCCTTGCCTAAACCGTATTTTTCTGCCCATTCGCTCTTATATTTGACAGCCTGAGCGTGAATAGCTTTGATACCTTTTTCGTCCATCGTTTTGACAACTTTGGCCGGTGAACCGAGTACCAACGAATTAGGTGGTACAATGGTATTTTTTGTAACCAAAGCTCCGGCACCGACTATCGAACCTTTGCCGATAACTGCACCATCAAGTACGGTTGCACCCATACCGATGAGGCAATAATCTTCTACTGTGCAGGCATGAAGTGTTACACTATGTCCGACAGTAACATAATCGCCAACAATGCAGGCGTAATCATCAGCAACGTGTAAGCAGCAGTTATCCTGAATGTTACTGTATTTGCCGACTACTATCTTGTTGACATCACCACGAATTGTCGTATTAGGCCAGACACTGGCGTATTCTTTGATCTCGACATCGCCTACTAAAGTAGCGGTACTGAAGGCATAGGCTTTTTTGTCAATTACCGGATATTTGCCTTCAAATTCATAAATGTAATGCGGAGCCTGTTCTTCCTTGATCTTGATATATTCCATACTAAAACCTCTTTTCTCTCAAATTGTCAATTTATTAAATGTGTACGATTTTTTGACATAAGGATTGGCTGATTTCTCAAATATAATATTGACCGTATTTTCACTGGTTATTTCAATAAATCCTTCGTCATTTTGCGTAGAAAAATATAATTTGCCATCTTGAATATGTCCCGGGGCTTTTTCAAATGAGTAAAGCCGATACTGGAAAAAGTCGATCAAATACTTGTTATCACCTACATATTTGACAGTCAGAGAACCGTCGTCATTCTCACAGTAATATCCGCCGAAGTGATCAGGATCATCTTGCCGCAGACATTTTTGGAGCATAAGCCTGATGTGATAATGTTCATCTGTCAGTTCAACATAAGGCGAATCCTGACGGGAAACGATCTTCCCATTATCTACTGCTGTCCAGCAAGCCGGACCGTTTTCATAACTCCAGTCAAGCTCGCCACTGTAAAAAGCCCAATTTTGCTTTTCATAGTCATACATGAAATGATATTTGTCTTTTTTTACCTTATCTTCCATGACGACTTTGAATCTGGCGGTAAAGTAGCCGCCGGTATCAAATTTGAGCGTCTCATCCATCAGATACAGTATCATATATCTGTCCTGAGTTATCAGGACATCTTGGGCTGATGTTTTACCCGCTGTCAGTATTTGACCGGTCAGGAGTAATAATAACGCTAATAAAAAGGAATATATTTTTTGTTTATTCATATACGCACCACCTTTTTGATACTTAATATTGGTAGCAGTCAATATTTATTTGGGGACTGCGGTCAGCCAAAGTTTATCCCGTTCGCCCTCTTTATATAATTTTGCGTCAAACCACATATAAAAGAAACGCTCTGCCGGAACGATATTATAGCCGTCCTGACAATGATCGGTCGTATCAAACGGATCAGCCATAATAAGAACATCATCGCCGGTTTCTTTTGAACCCATTGTATCGTAACCGATTATTACCCGCCAATGTCCGCCCCAATCGACATTTTCGACTATTATCGGCACATTGTTACTTAAATTAGTTTTGACAAATTTTAAAAAGCCACTATAATCCTTTGGGGTTGTGGAATCAAGTGTTGATTTAACCTGCCAGCCAATCTCTTTGAAATATTTGACCATACCGCTTAAGGTTGTACCTTTAGTCGTGCTGGTTTCCATTATCTTGGCGATTTCTTTTTCAGAATGAAGGTCTTTGCCGGTTTTATTAAAGACAACCATAGCGGCTGCACAAGGTCCGCAGGAGTAATTCGTTTTCTGTTGACGGGTTGCAAAATGCGGAATGACTGTCAAATTAGTATTTGACGTCAAATTATAAACGTCAAGTTTGACATAATATGGTGAATTTTTGACGTCAACTTTACCGTGTAATCTATCTGGCCCATATTGCAAATGATTTTCCCAGGAATCAAGACCATGAGCAAAAGTAATTACCGCACCGAGAATTCCACTTACTAACAATAGCAGCAGAATATTCATCTTTTTTGACATGTCAATTACCCCTATATCTTTAATTTGCTGATTTTATCGATTGGCAATTGGGCTGTAATGACAGCGATAAATATCAGAATACAGCCGATAATTTCACGGAATTGCAATATATCACCTAAAATTGCCCAGCCGGCAATAACGGCAAATACAGATTCAAAACTCATCAGTAAGGAAGCAATTGTCGGATCCATATTTTGCTGGCCGACAATCTGCAGCGTATAGGCAATGCCGGAAGAACAGATGCCGGAAAAAAACATTGCTTCCCATGCTTGCCACTGATAGTATTGTGCGAACCAATTGTCAAAGCCCAGAGAATTCATTTCCAAGAATATCATCGGAATCCCGCTCAAAAGACCGGAGACCGTAAATTGCGCACATGACAGCCAAATCGCATTGACTTCCGTAACAAAATGATCGATCGCATGAATGTGCATAGCAAAACAAATTGCACTCAGTATAACAAACACATCACAAAATGCAAAATCCAGAGTCTGTTCATTAAGACAAAGATAGTATAAGCCGATAACCGCAAAGATCACGCCCAGCCAAACATTCCAGCTGCAGGATCGATGCAAAAACAGACCTGAGATTGGGACTAAAACGATATAACAAGCCGTCAAAAAACCGGCTTTTCCTGCCGAGGTTCCCCATGTTATCCCTATTTGCTGAAGGTTAGTCGCAAAAAAGATTATGAGTCCGCAGTATCCCCCTGCCTTCCAGAGCTTTTTCCCTGAAGTGATCTTATTTGAGCGTTTGCCGAAATAAGAAGCTATCGG
>CALCTX010000368.1 GCA_937907035.1 uncultured Selenomonadales bacterium | reverse complement strand
CTCCCTGATTCCCTGTTCCCGCTGTGCTGACATTACTTCAGCCCGAATCGGATTACCGGTATATATTACTTTATCCGTAGGAAACTTCCCGGCAGCTTCCTTGGTTCCAATTGCTATCTTATTAACAAACCTGGCTAATATCTTGTTGGTTATACCGGCGACAACATTTTGCTCTTGTATAAGCGCCGGTACTTTCATCAGTGCCGCTGCCATCAATATCGGGCCACAAACATAACCGCCGGTTCCGACAGCCACATCTGGTTTGAATTGGCGCACTATATCCATTGCTTTAATAACTCCACAGAATGCTTGCCCTGCCCGCAGAATATTTACCGGCGTCAACCGTCGCTCAAATCCCTGGATATCAACTGCCGTAAATGGCAGACCTTCCTTAGGAATAATATCTGCCTCCAGACCGGCATGCGTCCCGACATAAAGGAACTCGGCATCAGGTATATATTTTTGAATTGTTCTCACGATGGTCAAAGCAGGGTAAATATGCCCGCCGGTTCCACCGCCGGATACAATAATTCGCAAAGAGAAAACTCCTTTTTATTTTAAACTGTTTACTAACTCTTTAAAAATCCGTCCCCGTTCTTCAAAACCCTTGAACATATCAAAACTTGCACAAGCCGGGGAAAGCAATACTATCTGTGGTACTTTTGCTATCTCGTGAGCAATATCCACAGCTTTTTCCATAGAATAACCAGCCTCATGGATCTGCTCTTGCCTGATCCCAATATTCAAAGCTGCTTCTTTAAACCGGGCTGCCGCATTACCGACAAGAATAAGTTCATCACAGCGCTCTTTGACCAATATCATAAAATCTGTCAGATCGGTCATTTTATCATCGCCGCCGGCAATAAGGATTATATGATCACTAAAGCTTTCCAATGCTTTGATCGCTGAATCTGTATTGGTAGCTTTGGAATCGTTATAATACATAACCTTATTTACTTCTTTTACCGGCTCAATACGGTGCTCTACGCCCGGAAACTCCCGTAATACCTGCCGGATCTTCGTGATCTCTGCTCCGCCAAGATAAGCTGCTGCCGAAGCAGCCAACGCATTTTCTATATTATGGCCGCCTTTGATCTTCAGTTCAGATGCCGGGATCAATTCATTACATTCTCCATTCCAGCTGATAACCAACATTCCGTCCTGACGCAAATACGCACCTTCGACTAACTCTTTCAAGCGGCTGAAATAACATATCTTGCTCTTAGCCCGTTTCGCCATCGAACGAGTTTTTTCGTCATCATAATTCAGGACCAAAAAATCATCTGCCGTCTGATGTGCAAACAGCTTTTCCTTCATCTGCTGGTACACTTCCAAAGAGCCATGCCTTACAACATGGTCCGGCGTAACATTTAATACTGCAGCAATATGCGGATGAAATTCAGCTGAAGCTTCCATCTGATAGCTGGAAATCTCAGCTACCGTACAACCATCTTTACCGGCTTTGAGAACTTCCTCACAAAGCGGATAACCAATATTACCACCAACTCCGACTTTATCATAAGCCGTTTTCATCAAAAGCCCCAAAAGGGTAACGGTCGTCGTTTTCCCATTTGTTCCGGTAACTGCTAAAATAGGTGCCTCAGCTAACCGCCAAGCAAATTCCACCTCACTGATCACTTCAATATTACGCTTATAAGCAGCCTGAACCAGTGGAATTCTTACCGGAACCGCCGGAGAAATGATCAACAGATCTACACCATCTAACAAGGATTCATCTTGCGGTCCAAAAATTGTTTTTACTCCCGCAGCTTTTACGTCAGTTATATCAAAATCAAGTTTCTTTTCATCCTTTGAGTCACTTAATACAACCTCAGCGCCCATCTTTTTTGCCAACTTTGCAGCGGCATTGCCACTGATACCGGCACCGACCACTAATATTTTTTTATTTTGCAGATCCATTTCCTTCATTGTCTTCTGCCTCCAAAACAAATGAACAATACTTATTATTCAAGAAGTCCCCGCGCCGGCGACATCACCATTATCCTGATTGCAAGTACTGCCAACAACAGACCAACTGTCCAAAAAGTCAAAACCACCTTCG
>CALCTX010000367.1 GCA_937907035.1 uncultured Selenomonadales bacterium | reverse complement strand
ATCGGCCCTTCTCGGCCGTATGCCTTCAGCCGTAGGTTATCAGCCGACTCTGGCCAACGATATCGGTGCTCTGCAGGAGCGTATCGCTTCCACCAGCAAGGGCTCCATTACTTCGGTACAGGCAGTATATGTACCGGCCGATGACCTCACTGACCCGGCTCCGGCTGGTACGTTTGCTCACTTGGATGCAACGACCAACCTGTCCCGTCAGATCGCCGAGCTCGGTATTTACCCGGCAGTTGATCCGCTTGACTCTACGAGCCGTATCCTTGATCCGCTCGTAGTAGGTGAAGAGCATTATAAAGTAGCTCGCGGTGTACAGGCAATCCTTCAGCGTTATAAGGAGTTGCAGGATATCATCGCTATTCTCGGTATGGAAGAACTTTCCGAAGAAGATAAGGTTACTGTTGCCCGTGCCCGTAAGATTCAGAAGTTCCTGTCCCAGCCGTTCTATGTAGGCGAGCAGTTCACCGGTACACCGGGCGAATATGTTCCGCTTAAAGAAACGGTACGCGGCTTTAAGGAAATTCTTGAAGGCAAACATGATGATTTGCCGGAGGGTGCATTCTACATGGTCGGCACAATCGACCAGGCCGTTCAGAAGGCAGAAAGAATGAGAGCGGAGTGATTTTATGGCAAGTGTAATGCAGTTGGATGTTCTGTCTCCGGACGCTTACGTTTTTCAGGCAGATGACATTTCCTATGTTGAAGTGCAGACTGTCGGCGGCGGGTTAGGCATATTGCCGCACCATGCTACGATGATCGCTGCCCTCGACCAGGCTCCGCTGAAATATCGCGATGCCAATGGAACCGCTCATTATATGTCAGTTGACGGAGGCTTTTTGGAAGTCAAGGACAATAAAGTCACTATCTTAAGTGTTGCCGCTGAGAAAGCAGAAGATATTGATGTTGCAAAAGCACAGGCAGCTCTTGAACGTGCTCAGGCAAAGATAGACAGTCCCGAAGAGGGAATGGACTTGCCGGAAGTCGTAAAGCAGCTTAAGAGTGCTCAGGCAAAGATCAAAACTGTTCAGCTCGCTGGTACAAAGTAAAAACAAAAATAAAGTAGGAAAGGCATCCTGTCTTTTGCAGGATGCCTTTTTTACAAAGGGAGAAGATCATGAGTGATTTGATGACACCGGTAAGCGGTAATAAAATGCTCGAGCTTAAAGCGGAGATCAAAGATTTACGGGAACAGCTCAAAAAAACAGATGATCCGGACAAGATCAAAGAGATCAAAAAGCTGATAAGCGAAAAAGATACATATTACAATATTTTGGCCGACAAAGCGCGGAGGTAAAATAGTACAAGATTATGGACGACAAAGCATTGCTTGTGTGGGGGAAGCTCATTATGGCAAGCCTGATAACGTATTTTGTTTATCGGGATTCGCTCAAGGATAAGGTTCCTTACCGAAACGCATGGATCATAATTACATTTATCTTTTTCCCGGTAGTATTACTGTATTTTTATTACAAATATTATCTGAAGAAACAACGGAGCCGTTCTACTCTCTATCAGCGGGAATCTGAAATGCGTCAGCGTCATCTTGAACAGCAGATCAGACTGCGGGAAGAAAGACGCGCCTGGGAACAGGCGAGACGCGAGGAAATGGCTCGTAATAAAATTACTGAAGAAGAGATAGAAGCTGCAGCACAAAAGCGTGCAGAAGAAAAGGCCCGGCGCCTTAAAGAACTTGAAGAGGAACGGCAGCTTCAGGAAGAAGCAGTCGCCAAACAAATGCATATAAAAAAGAAATGAGATGCGTTTATACAACACATCTCATTTCTTTTTATATGCAAATATTAAATTTTGCCGTAGTTGATATATGATGGTTTTGGCGCAGTCCAGCCATTATCAAGTGCATAGCGGAGCATAATATTGCAGATCTCTCCCATAACATTTATATCAGCTTCCGGCAGTTTATTATAATCGCCGAATCTGTAATGGCTTGGATATTTCTTTTCGTTTTCATACAAAGAGAAACTTACCGAAGTTGAAGCCGCATCATAGACGCGTATATCGCTTTGGGGAGCATTAGCCCATTTATCAGCGGTAAGCTCGTATTTATTTACCAGGTCAAGGATCTTTTGTGCCAGCTCTTCAGGAACGTCGGAAAAGGTCTGTTCTCTGGCTTGCAGATTATGTGCATGGGCTTCGGAAATACTAAGGATAAGCTGTTTCGTTTTTTTATCGCGCCGTAATGAGATGCTGAAATGACCGCCTAACATGTCTCCGCCCCGGCTGTATGAACAAGAAGCGAAATCATCAAGCTGATACTCTTTTTGCGAGGCAAATAAACAGCCGGAAAAAAAGAGATTAGTACAAAAAAGAGTCAAAGCGGATAACAAAAAAAGTTTCTTTTTCATAAATACAACACCTCCGGATTTTTTTGCAGTATAGCAAAATATAGAAAAAATGGCAAGAAAAAACTATCGGCCGCTAACTGCAGCGACCGATAGTTTTCCTTAAAAATCTTTTTCAACTATGTGACCTTCCTGGCGGGTGCGGTTCATATCAATGACCCGTTGATTACGGCTGCCACGAAAAGCCAACGTGAGATCCCGTTCGTCAAGAACAAAGCGGCCATCAATGAGAACATCCGTTAAACTGAGTAATGCATCAACATCCTCGTTGTGCATCGCCTGTAATTGGTCCAAAGTATATCCGGTATATGTCCAGATATCCAAACCATCAGCTTTGACCTTGCGTGCCAACTCAGATAACGGTTTTGGCTGACAAAACGGCTCTCCTCCGGAAAAGGTTACTCCGGATAACAGAGGATTTGCTTTGATTTTTTGATAGATGAGGTCAGTGTCAGTTTGTTCACCACCGGCAAAATCATGCGTTTGCGGATTGTGACAGCCTTCGCAGTGATGCGGACAGCCCTGAACAAAAATCGCAAATCGTATACCCTCACCATCAACAATGGAATCATTTACTGTTCCGGCAATATTAATGGAAGCCATGCTTTACGCGATCATGCTCCTCGGACCGTTTAGCGTTGTTCCAGCGGTCAATAGTGCCGACAAGATAGCCGGTAATACGGCGGATGCGCTCAAACTTCTGCGGACGAAGCGTATAATCAAGCGCAATATTTCCGTCTGGTGCTCCCTCGATAGTGAGAGACTCTACATCGTCATCCGTATCTTGCTGGATGTAGTCGATATACGAGAGGATCTCCTGTTCAGAAACTCCCTCAACACCATTGATTGTTACGTCAGTACCGTTTACCAACATAAATTATCACTTTCCTTCCTTTGATAGAAAATAATTTATTGATCACCGCAACTCATTCGTGGAATGACGATACGATGATGATGTTCTTTTTCACTGCGGCCGCATTTCGGGCAAACATCGTCGATGATGCCGTTATAACCACAGACCGGATCACGGTCAACCGGATGATTTATCGAACCATAACCAATACCGCAATCATGCATGCAACGGATGATCGTCTCAAATGCCTTGATATTCTTCAGCGGGTCGCCATCCATCTCAACATAGCTGATGTGACCGGCATTGGTCAATGCATGATAAGGACCTTCCAGTTTAAGCTTATCTATTGCTGCAATCGGGAAATGAACCGGAACGTGGAAGCTGTTGGTATAATAATCACGGTCGGTAACCCCTTCGATCTTGCCGTAATTCTGGCGGTCGATGCGGACAAAACGACCGGAAAGACCTTCTGCCGGAGTAGCAAGCAAAGTGAAGTTGAGACCGGTGCGCTTTGATTCGTCATCCATGCTCTTGCGCATATGACGGACAATTTGCAACCCCAAACGCTGAGCTTCCGGAGATTCACCATGATGCTTGCCACAGAGAGCTTTTAAGCATTCGGCCAGGCCGATAAAGCCCATTGAAAGAGTACCATGCTTCAGAACCTCAGCCACGGTATCATCCGGAGCTAAATTTTCCGAATCGATCCAAACACCCTGTCCCATGAGGAACGGATAATTAAAGCCATGCTTTGCGCACTGGATTTTGAATCGATGCTTTAACTGACGGATAACCAATTCAGTTATCTCATCCAATCCCTCATAGAATTTTTCCAGATCGCCTTTAGCCTCAATAGCGATACGCGGAAGATTTATACTGGTGAAGCTCAGATTGCCGCGCCCACAGGTGACCTCGCGGGAAGGGTCATGGACGTTGCCCATTACGCGGGTGCGGCAACCCATATAGGCAACTTCAGAATTGTAGTCGCCCGGACGATAATACTGTTTGTTGAACGGTGCATCAAGGAAACTGAAATTCGGGAACAGGCGTCTGGCTGATGTCCGCATTGCCATCTGAAACAGATCATAATTCGGATCGCCGGGATTATAATTGACGCCCTCCTTAACCTTGAAAATCTGTACCGGGAAAATCGGTGTTTCACCGCTGCCAAGACCGGCATTGGTAGCCTTTAAAAGATTGGTAATGACCATACGGCCTTCCGGTGAAGTATCAGTTCCGTAATTTACCGAGCTGAACGGTACCTGAGCACCGGCCCGGGAATTCATTGTATTGAGATTATGAATAAGGGCTTCCATAGCCTGATAAGTTGCTTTGTCAGTTGCATCGGTTGCGGCCGTTACCGCAAAATCATGAGCCCGTCCCGCGAGCTCAGCACTGATCGGCTGATAATTATTGCGTGCCTGATGAGCCGGCAAAAATTCCATAAGCCGATATTTATAATCGCCCTCATTGCGCATATCAATCTCAACAGCGATCGACTGCTTGGCAGTCTTTGCAAGTGCCTGCGCATCAGAAAGCTTCATAAGCAAGGTAATAGACAGGAATTCCGCTAACTGTTCAAAGTACTGCTTGCGGAAAGTCTTGGTTACACCTGGTGCCATCGCATAATCAAAATTAGGGATCGACTGGCCACCGTGCATTTCATTCTGGTTTGCCTGAATAGCTATACAACCGAGTGCGGCATATGAACGGATGTCATTTGGTTCACGCAGGCACCCATGACCGGTAGAGAAACCGTCTTTAAACAACTTGAGCAGATCTATTTGGCAACAGGTTTCTGTCAGCATATAAAAATCTTTGTCGTGAATATGAATATCGCCGTTTATATGTGCAGCAGCGATATCCTTTGGCAAGATCCGGGTATCAATAAAATACTTGGAACCTTCCGAACCATACTTGAGCATGGTCCCCATAGCTGTATCAGCATCGATATTAGCATTTTCACGCTTGATATCGATATCTTTGGCATCCTGGTAGGTAAGTTCATAATAGATATCCATAAGATCGGCCTGAGCTTCACGCAACTTTGCGTGTTCAGCGCGATAGAGGATGTATGCCTTAGCTGTGCTGGCAAAATTCTGTTTGATAAGAACCCGCTCAACAGCATCCTGAATATATTCAACTCCCGGGGTCTCCTTATCGGAGATCAGCTTCACAACTGCTTTGGTCAAAGCATCAAGTTGACTTTGGGAGAAAGTCTCATCGGTAGATTCAAGATTTGCTTTCCTGATCGCATTGGTAATCTTCGAAGCGTCAAACGGAACAACCTTACCGTTGCGCTTTTTGATATGTTCAATCTCTGACATGCCAAAAAACACTCTTTTCTATATGATATTAGGGAGAAGGGATATAGTAAGACAACGTTCAAACCATCTGGAATGAATTATACAATATGTGCAATAACGTGTCAAACCGTGGTACAACATATTGTAGAAATTATCCACAAGTTAGATAGAATAAAAATTCATAAATTGTTAATTTATAAATTATAGACAATTGTCATAAACTGCGCAAAGCACCAAAACTAAAGGATGCAAAATTTTTCCTGCGGGACCTTTGATGTATTTTTTCGCAAATAAAAAGGAGAACACTTTGTATAAACTTGCAAAGTGTTCTCCAACCTGTGCATAAATATTTTTTTCGTTGTGAATTAAGTGGATAAGTTTTTATCGTTGTTTTGAGCTTGAATAAGTGTGCGGATCGGATAAGGAATCTCAATCCCTTCAGCCCGGTAACGGGCGATTATAGCCTTGATAAAGGCATGCTTCAAAAGCAATTGATTGGCAAACTGGCTGGTATGCAGGACAACATTGAAGTTGATCGATGATTCGTCAAGCGTATGAAACCGTACTGATGGTTCGGCGGTTACCTCACCATCGACTCTTTCGGTAACCTGTCTGGCAACCTCGAGCGTGACAAGCTCAACATGTTCCAGGTCACTGTCGTAGCTTACGCCGATAGGGACAATGACGGCAAGCTCCTGTACCGGCATATTGTAATTGGTCAGAATTGAAGATGCGATTTTTTGATTCGGAATTATGATCGCATTGCCGGCACTGGAAATAACAGTTGTAAAGCGCCAGGAAATATCGCTTATTTTTCCTTCTTCGCCGCTGGCCAGTTTGATGTAATCTCCGATGCGGACCTGCTTGGAAATGAGCAGATGCAAGCCGGAAAAGAGATTGGCGATCGTTTCCTGCAGACCGAAGGCAATGGCCATGGAGCCAATACCAAGGGCAGTAATGAGCGGTGTTATCGAAATACCGTAGTGTGATAACAGCGTCAGGCCGAAAATGATATAGATCGCGGCATTTATCGAACTGGACAAAAGCGTTGTCGATGAAGTCGCATAACCGAGAGAAGAAGTCTTTATCTCGATAAGAGCATTGATACTGCGGGAGATCAGGCGGGCGATAGCAAATACGACCACCGTCAGTAAAATGCAGTATAAAATGTGATTGATCTTATCCGGAAGCGGAAGGATATCAATGAGGACATACAAGCCGAACATCAATGATAAGATGATAGGCAGGCCCTGCATACTTTTTAATATGATAGATTTGATATGATCATCTTCCGAAACCGATACGTTGGTGGCAACGAAATTCTTGATTCGCCGGTTTACCCAAATGCCGAACAGCAGAGCAATGATGATAATGGCGGCCGGCATGCCGATCGGAACAATAAATGCATTCCATAAGTGTTGGAAATCTATTCTTGACAGTGTTTCGTAAACCAAATTTATCACACTCCTGCTCAGATTTTATTCATTATAATGTAAGTATAATACAAGTGTTGCAGATAAGGCAATCAGGAGTGTATTAAAACTTATTGACAAGCAAAAATAATCGTGTTAATCTATACCACATAGAAACCGTTGAGGAAGAGTAAGTAATCTTTGACAGGACCTTACAGAGAGCCGTTGCTGGTGGGAATACGGCAGTATCCGTTATAGATGAATGGACTTCCGAGGGCGAGCCGAAAACTTTGGTAAGTAGGTGAGACGGAGAACCCTTCGTTAAAAAAGGTCGGCGTATGTTAGTACGCTTGAGAGGACGGCTTATGTCGTCAAGCTGGGTGGCACCGCAGAATCAGAGATTTTGTCCCGGCAGGTTAATGACAACCTGCCGGGATTTTTAATTTTCTATGGTTATCCCGCAGGTAAGACAAAAAATTAAAGGAGGAGAAAACCATGGAAATGAAAAATGTAAACTTTGACACCTATTTTCGCGATTACCCTAACAAAGAAGGATTTTTTGGCCCATATGGCGGTTGTTACATACCGGATAACCTCAAAGCAGCTATGCAGGAAATAACCGATGCCTACTTTACGATTTGCCAGTCACGCCGGTTCATTGCCGAATTGCGCCGGATACGCAAAGAATTCCAGGGGCGTCCGACACCGATTTCGCACTTGGAGCGCCTTTCCAATTCACTTGGAAAAGTCCAGCTATATGTAAAACGTGAAGATCTCAACCATAGCGGCGCACACAAGCTAAACCACTGCATGGGTGAAGCACTGCTGGCAAAGTATATGGGCAAGAAAAAGATCATTGCCGAAACCGGAGCCGGACAACATGGCGTAGCCCTTGCAACTGCAGCAGCTTACTTCGGTCTCGAATGTGATATTTACATGGGGGCAGTTGATATTAAAAAACAAGCTCCGAATGTAGCCCGTATGAAAATACTCGGAGCCAATGTAGTCGAAGTAACCGAAGGGCTTCAGACTTTGAAAGAAGCAGTTGACGCTGCCTTTGCAGCGTACAGCAAAGAATATAAGGACTGTATCTACTGCATCGGCTCAGTTCTCGGACCGCATCCGTTCCCGCTTATGGTTCGTGATTTCCAGTCGGTTGTCGGTATCGAAGCCCGTGAACAGTTCCTTGAAATGACCGGACATCTGCCGGATATTGTTACTGCCTGTGTAGGTGGCGGCTCCAATGCTGCCGGAATGTTTGCCGGCTTCCTCAATGACCCGGTTGAACTTCACGGTGTAGAACCGCTTGGCCGCGGGCCAAAGCTCGGTGACCATGCGGCGTCCCTCAAATATGGTACGGAAGGCATCATGCACGGCTTCAATTCCATCATGCTTAAAGATGAAAACGGCGATCCGGCACCGGTTTACTCCGTTGCCTCCGGTCTTGACTATCCGTCATCAGGCCCTGAACATGCATTCCTGCATGATATTGGCCGTGTAAAATATGACGTAGTAAGCGATGACGAAGCAATCGACGCATTCTTCGAACTTTCCCGCAAGGAAGGCATCATTCCGGCAATCGAAAGCTCTCACGCTGTAGCCTATGCAATGCGCCTGGCAAAACAAATGGATCATGGCTCCATCCTCATCAACCTCTCCGGCCGCGGCGACAAGGATATGGATTTCGTCCTCGAAAAGTACGGGATCCGGTAATACGATCGGGTGAGCACCTACCGGCAGTCAGGCTACTGACTGCCGGTTTATTATTTTCGGAGGTATCAAAATGACGTTCGCTTACGTATGGCCGCTTTCGCTGGTGGTCATTTCCAACATCCTTTATAACGTCGCCACCAAATCGGCGCCGCAGAAAATCAGCCCTCTGGCGGCGCTGGTGGTAACCTATCTTGTGGGCGCGGCGGCATCGGCAATCCTTTATTTTGCCCTGCCCGGCGAAGGCGGGAGCAAAAATCTGCTGCGGGAATTTTCCTTCCTCAACTGGGCGCCCTTCGTCCTCGGCATCGTCATCGTCGGTCTGGAGGTGGGTTACATCTACGCCTACCGCGCCGGCTGGCCGGTGAGCACCGCCGCCACCGTGCAAAGCGTT
>CALCTX010000366.1 GCA_937907035.1 uncultured Selenomonadales bacterium | reverse complement strand
GTTGCTTGTTCCGGGAATGACACTTACCGTTGAGCCGATGATAAATCAGGGGAAATATCAGGTAACAACTGACAAAAAAGATGGCTGGACAGTACGCACGAAAGACCATACGCTGTCAGCACAGTGGGAAAAGACGATACTCATAACCGAAACAGGAACGGAGGTCTTGTCGAGCTGATGAAAACTTTTCAGGATTTAAATATAAATAAAGTTGCTCTGGCAATATTAAAAAAGAGCAGTATTTATGAGCCGACTCCCGTACAGGAGGCGGCCATTCCTGTTGTAAGGAGCGGACGTGATGCAATTGTTCAGGCACCGACCGGAACGGGAAAGACGCTGGCGTTTTTATTGCCATTGTTTGAACGTATGAAATCATCAGTCGGGGTTGTGCAGACTTTGATAGTGACGCCGACTCGTGAATTGACGATACAAATTTCAAAAGTTGCGGCCGGTTTGGGCGGGGCCTTTGACATTAAGACTTTGGCTATATATGGCGGACAGGATATTGAGCGACAGAAACAGAAATTAGGTCGTCACCCGCAACTTATTATCGGTACTCCCGGCCGTTTGCTTGATCATTTGCGGCATCATACGATAGATCTGTCAACGGCGAATAAAATAGTCCTTGATGAAGCTGATGAAATGCTTAAGCTCGGATTTATCGAAGATGTAGAGACATTGCTGTCTTCTTTGGCTGCTGACCGGCAGCTGGTATTGTTTTCGGCAACGATACCGGAACGGGTAAGAAAACTGGCTCATCGATTTATGGATAAACCGGAAGAAATTGTAATTGAGGCAAAGAACTTCACTCTGGATACTATTGAACAGAAAATAGTAGATACAACCGAAGAAAATAAACTTGATAAATTGTGTGAGCTTATTAACAGCTATCAGCCATACCTGGCAATGGTTTTTTGCCACACTAAACAACGGGTGCATAATGTAACTATGGCTTTGGCTGGCCGTGGTTATCTGGTTGACGAGCTGCATGGAGACTTATCACAGGTGCAAAGAACACTGGTAATGAAACGATTCCGTGAAGCAAAGCTTCAAATATTGGTAACTACCGATATTGCTGCCCGCGGAATAGACGTAGAGGGAGTAACTCACGTCTTTAATTATGATATTCCGCAGGGAACGGAAGACTATATTCATCGGATTGGCCGTACAGGTCGTGCCGGTCATGATGGTGTGGCAGTTACTTTTGTCAATGCCCGTCAATATGAACAGTTGCGGCGCATTGAAGCAGGGATAAAAAATCGTATTGACAAAGAGCGGTCAATGCGCAAACAGCAAAAAGCCAAGGCTCGCGAGCAAATAAGGGATAAGGTTCTGCAAAAGGAAAAGGCTGAACAGAAAAAGAAGGCAAAGCCGCTAAGCAAGTATGCAAATTGCAAAGGGGCAAGTCATAAGGGAAGAAATCTGCGCAGTCGTCGCAATAAAAAATCGTCATAGTATTTTTTGATTTGACGAAATCAAAGTTATCAATTAGGATATAATATGTTGTAAAATGTTGTGGGAAAATTAAGGGAGGATATTCCATGAGTGAATCAAAAAATATCGTAGCAATTGCCTGTGGTGGTGGCCCTGCACCTGGTATAAACGGTGTTATTGCAGCCGTAACAATTGAAGCGCATAGACAGGGATGGAAAGTCCTTGGTATATATGAAGGCTTTTCGCATCTTGCAAAAGGTGAGAAAAAATATATTGAGCTTACTGATGAATATGTCAGCCGTATTCATCTTCAGGGCGGCAGCGTACTTATGATGTCACGCTATAATCCTACCAAGAGTGATGAAGATATGCAGCGTGTCGTTGACACACTCACTGAACTTGGTGTAACTCATCTTGTAACTATCGGTGGTGACGATACGGCCTTCAGCTCGGCATCTGTTTCTGCATTTGCCAAAAAGAGCGGCCGTACTATCAATGTAGTTCATGTACCAAAGACGATTGACAACGATCTTCCGCTGCCGGACGGCGTTCCAACTTTTGGCTACGAAACAGCCAGAGCAATGGGGGCACATGAAGTCAGCGCACTTCTTGAAGATGCACGCACATCCAATAATCGCTGGTATTTTGTTATCGGCATGGGCCGTACTGCCGGCCATCTGGCACTCGGCATGGCTCAGTCAGCAGCTGCACCGCTGGCAATCATTCCGGAAGAATTTCCGCAGGAAAAGATCCGTCTGAAGCAGCTCGTTGATATAATCACCGGCTCCATAGTAAAACGTTCCGTACAGGGAACTAATTATGGCGTTGCAGTTGTTGCTGAAGGTGTAATTGAAAAGATTGCCGAAGAAGATCTGAAACTCTTAGGCGATGTCGAACTCGATGAACACGGCCACATCCGCTATGCAGAGCTTGATTTCGGTAAGATCCTCAAGGTTACAGTTGCTGATGAACTCAAACGTATAGGTCTCAAAGCATCTATCGTAGACAAAGAAGTAGGCTATGAGCTGCGCTGTGCTGCTCCGATTGCTTATGATATTGAATACGTTCGCGGCCTGGGCTTCTCAGCTGTCGAATTCCTTGCTTCCGGCAAATCCGGGGCAATGATCGCCCTGCAGAACAGTCAGGCAACACCGCTTTATTTCGAGGACATGAAAGACCCGGCAACCGGCAAGACAAAAGTTCGCTGTGTCAATATTGAAGCAGCCAACTACCGCATTGCCCGCGGACAGATGACACGCTTGGAAAAAGCTGACCTTGACAATGCTGACATTGCAAAAGTTTACGGGCTTGAACCGCAACAGTTCAAAGCACGTTATGCATACCTGTTTGAATAAACTATATCAATATGTCCTGTCCATCCTTGAAAAGAAGGGGGGACCGCTTTAGCGGTGGGAGGTTCTGACAAATGATGCGTTTGGTTATGGACGATTGGTTTATAGTAGACGATTAGTTTTTTAGAACCTATCCGTCAGCTTATTTTATTGACAAGAATATATTTTTAGTTTACTATTTATTTAGCTGAATAAGGACTCATCAAGAGCGGCGGAGGGACTGGCCCTGTGAAACCGCGGCAACCCTTGACAACAGTCAAAACGGTGCCAATTCCTGTAGGTTTACCTATAAGATGAGAGCGTAATATGACTCTCTAATTATAGAGAGTCTTTTTCATTGGGTTCTTTTTAGCAAAAGAAAAAGGAGGTATAAATAAATGGCACAAAAAAGAATTCTCTTCACGTCAGAATCAGTAACCGAAGGCCATCCTGACAAAATGGCTGACCAGATTTCTGACAGCATTCTCGATGCGATCCTCGCCGAAGACCCGATGGGCCGTGTTGCCTGCGAAACACTTGTAACAACCGGTCAGGCTCATGTAGTAGGTGAGATATCCACTACTTGCTACGTTGACATTCCGAAAATCATCCGCGAAACCGTCAGAAAAATCGGCTACACCAATGCCAGCTATGGATTTGACGCTGACACCTGCGGAATCAACGTATCGCTTGACGAACAGTCTGCTGACATTGCCTTGGGCGTTGATAAGGCATTGGAAGCAAAAAAAGGCGAAACTGATGACATTGACGCTATCGGAGCCGGCGATCAGGGAATGATGTTCGGCTATGCGACCAACGAAACTCCTGAGCTTATGCCGTTGCCGATTTCTTTGGCACACAAGCTGGCTCTGAAACTTGCTGAGGTTCGCAAAAACGGCGAGATCGGCTATCTGCGTCCGGACGGAAAGACACAGGTAACCGTAGCCTATGAAGATGGCAAACCGGTCTATGTTGACACGATCGTCATCTCCACTCAGCATGGTGAAGAAGCAACTCATGACATGATTGAAAAAGACATGATCGAAAAAGTCATCAAACCGATTGTTCCGGCAAATCTTCTTGACGGCAACACCAAATACTTTATCAACCCGACTGGCAAATTTGTTATCGGCGGACCGCACGGCGATTCCGGACTTACCGGCCGTAAGATCATCGTTGATACCTATGGCGGAATGGCCCGACATGGCGGCGGTGCATTCTCCGGCAAAGATCCAACGAAGGTAGACCGCTCGGCAGCTTATGCTGCCCGCTACGTTGCCAAAAACGTAGTTGCTGCAGGCCTTGCTGACCGTTGCGAGATCCAGCTTGCGTATGCGATCGGCGTTGCCAAACCGGTTTCGGTAATGGTTGAGACATTCGGTACCAATAAGATTGCCGAAGAAAAAATTGCCGAACTCATCGACAAAAACTTTGACCTGCGTCCGGCAGGCATCATCAAAACCTTGAATCTGCGTCGCCCAATTTATGCACAGACGGCAGCCTACGGACATTTTGGCCGTACCGATGTTGATCTGCCGTGGGAGCATGTTGATAAGGCTGCTGAGCTTAGAAAACAGGCTGGGTTATAAGACGCGAGATAATAGCAAATCTGCTGTGTTGTCAGCGGATTTTACTCCTCGACGTACCTTTAGTACGCCTGCGGGTAAAATGCGCTTCCGCCTTGCATCTTTACTATTCTATCGCGTCTCGATATACGATAGTAAGTTGGACTCTGATACGGCGCGAAGTTTATAACGTCATGCTGAACTTGTTTCAGCATCCCCCAGTGCAACGGCATAGTATACTGGGATTCCGGGTCAAGCCCGGAATGACGTAATAATTACGAATTTCAAATTATAAAAACAGGATTGACATGTCAATCCTGTTTTTATTTTTTGACATGTCAATTTGACGTCAAATTTTGACATGTCATTTATATTTTCAAAATCTTTATTGAAGTTTCAATATTTGGGTCCCAAGTTTCAACTTTTTCTATTTTCGCTAATGGGGCAGGAAT
>CALCTX010000365.1 GCA_937907035.1 uncultured Selenomonadales bacterium | reverse complement strand
TACTAAACCGAACGTTATCGTTGATGATGGCGGTGATCTCGTATCTGTTCTTCATAATAAACGTCGTGAGTTGCTGCCGAATATAATCGGTGGTTCTGAGGAAACGACGACCGGTGTACTCAGACTTCATGCGCTTGCTGCTGAAGGTAAGCTTGAATTCCCGATGCTTGCCGCTAATGATGCATATTGCAAATATCTTTTTGATAATCGTTATGGTACCGGTCAGTCAACTTGGGATGGTATTATGCGGACTACTAATCTGGTTATTGCCGGGAAAACTGTTGTTATTGCCGGTTATGGCTGGTGCGGTAAAGGCGGTGCGATGCGAGCTAAGGGACTTGGTGCTAATGTTATTATTACAGAGGTTGACCCAATCAAAGCAATTGAAGCTGTTTTTGACGGATTCCGCGTTATGCCGATGGATGAAGCAGCCAAGCTGGGTGATATTTTCCTGACGCTTACCGGTGACAGGGATATTATTCGTGAACGTCATTTCAAGGTCATGAAAAATGGAGCGATGATGGCTAATTCCGGTCATTTTGATGTTGAGATCAACATTCCTGAGCTTGAAAAAATGTCAGTTTCCCGCAAGCGGGTTCGCAATAATATTGAAGAATTTTTACAGCCTGATGGACGCAAGCTGTATCTACTTGCAGAGGGCCGGCTGGTAAATCTGGCAGCAGGTGACGGCCATCCGGCAGAGATCATGGATTTGTCGTTTGCTGTACAGTTCTTCTCGGCGTTACATCTTTTGAATAATCATAAAGATTTAAAGAATGATGTTTATATTATGCCGGATGAAATAAATACTAAGATTGCGGAAATTAAATTGGCTGCAATCGGTGTTGAAATTGACAAATTAACGCCGGAGCAGCAGGCTTATCTCAGTCAGGCTTAAGTTCTTTTTAGGAGGCGGAAGACACATGAATATCCTGTTTAAAGATGCAACAGTTCTTTGTCCTGATGGTTCAGTGAAGGAAACCAATATTGCTGTTGAAGGGAAGTATATTAAAGCAATTGGTAAAGTGCCGGAAGATTGGCAGGCTGATGAGACGATAAATGCTAAAGGGAAAATGGCTGTCCCGGGATTTGTAAATGCACATACACATGCGTCAATGACATTGCTCCGTAGTTATGCAGATGATATGAATCTCATGGATTGGTTGCAGAATAAGATCTGGCCGATAGAAGATAAGATGAACCGCAATGATATATATTGGGGTGCTATGCTGGCTGCGGCTGAGATGATCAGGACCGGTACGACGACTTTTGCCGATATGTACGGGCAGATGGATAAGGTCGCAGAGGTTACAGCTGAGGCCGGTATCCGTGGCGTTTTGTGCCAGGGTATCATCGCGGTCGCTCCGAATGGAAAAGAGCAATTTGAATATGGTAAAAAATTGTTTAAGAACTTTAACAACGCAGCAGATGGTCGTATAAAAGTTATGCTTGGACCACATGCACCATATACTTGTCCACCGGATTTTTTGCGTGAAGTAGCAGAAACTGCCAAAGAATATGGTGCGGAAATTCATATTCATTTGGCTGAGACTAAGGGCGAGGTAGAGAATTGCCTGAAGGATTATGGCAAGACACCTATTGCTTTGATGGAAGAGGTCGGGATTCTCGATTGCGGCGTTTTGGCGGCACATTGTGTGCATCTGACACCGGAGGACATTGAACTGATGGTTAAGTACAAGGTTCGGGTGGCACATAATCCGGGCAGCAATATGAAGCTGGCAAGCGGTATCGCACCGGTACCGGAACTCCTGAAAGCTGGTGTATGTGTAGCACTTGGTACAGACGGAACATCATCGAATAATAATCTCGATATGCTGGAGGAAGTACGACTGGCAGCATTGCTGCATAAGGTAAATACTTTAGATCCGCTTGCAGTGCCGGCATTTGAAGCAGTAAAGATGGCTACAGAATATGGAGCAAAGGCTGTCGGGATTGATAAGCTTGGACGTCTTGAAGCTGGTTATCTGGCTGATATATCTTTCTTTGATATGTCTGATTTGGAATGGATTCCGCGTCATGATGTAGTTTCTTTGCTTGCTTATTCGGCGAACAGCCATTCAGTTGATACAGTGATGGCAGATGGAAAGATACTCATGCGGAATAAAGATCTTTTGACGCTTGATGAAGAACGGATCAAAGCTGAAATAGCTGATTGTGCAAAGAGGCTTACTGCATAATGGCGGCTAAAAAGAATTTTTATGCGGTCAGGAACGGTAAGACTCCTGGGATATATAAGACTTGGGCTGAATGTCAGCGCGAGGTTGTCGGTTTTAAAGGTGCAGTGTTTAAAGGTTTTGTGACGTTGCCTGAAGCCGAGGCTTTTATGCAGGGCGTTGATACAAGCCTGCCTGCAGCTGACGGGGTTGCCGTTTATGTTGACGGTTCATATTTTAATGGACAATACAGCTGGGGATTGGCTGCGTACCGGGATGGAGAGCTGATTCATCAGGGAAGCGGGCTCGGTTCCTCGCCGGAAGCGGCTCAGCATCATAATGTCGCCGGTGAGATCGAGGCAGCGATGCAGGCAGTGAAGTGGGCCGAGTCCGAAGGTATAGATGATTTTACGATATTCCATGATTATCAAGGGGTTTCGGAATGGGCAGAAGGCCGTTGGAAAACGAATACTGAAGCGACAAAGGCTTATGCTGAGTTTATGCGTCCGTATCGTGGCAGAGTGAAATTCCGGAAGGTGGCCGGTCATACCGGTGTCAAGGGCAATGAGTTGGCCGATAAACTGGCTAAACAGGCTCTGGGAATAGACTGATAAGGTGAAGTGACTTTTTTGGAGAAGAAAAAACCTTGGGCAAGAAAGAAAATAAAGAAGATGCGCCAGGAGAGTGAGAAACTTTCTTCCGGGCATGAGGTTAAGCGCTATGAACTGCCGGGCATAGTGTTGTTTGCTGTTGCAGCAGTTTGTGCCTGCGGGCTTTTGAATTTCAATGTCGGTTTTGTCGGCGTTGCGTTTGCGAAGGGATTGACATACCTGTTCGGTGTCGGTGCCTGGCCTTTGGTTTTGCTGATGTTTTTTATTGCCGGGCAGATAATTATCAGGCATGTGTGGATTGAAGATAAGATCCGCGCGTTTGGTGTTACGGTTTTCTTTGTGACCGGTTTGGCGGTGTATCATCATTTCGCCATAAGGCCGGGAGCGGAGATTTTGCCGGAGAGTTTGGTGCGGGGCGGCGGTCTGGTTGGTGGATTGCTGTTGTTTATCATGCGGAAATTTTTCGGTATTGACGGCAGTATCATCATGTTGGGCGCAGTTGCGCTGGGCGCATTGCTGTTGGCAACTACCTGGTCGTTGGCACGTGGTTATTTCAGGACAAAGAATACAGCGGAAAAAGTTGTCAATAAGACCGGGGACGCGATCGGGCGGACTTATGTCAAAGCCAGTCTTAAGGCTGATGAGGTTGAGGAGAAGATTTCCCGCCGGATAAAGGATTCATTTTACAATCAGGAAGCGGATCCGCATTTTGCCGGCGATTTTGTGGCCAAGCAGGATTCACAGCCGGAAGTTGAGATTGAACCGTTTAATTTTGAGCCGATTGAGATAACTCCGCCGGAGGAACCAAAAAAATCTCGGCGGAAAAAGAATGAGGAAGTAACAGAGACTGACAATACGACAGTGCCGAAGTTTTCTATTGAGTACAGCAGTACCAATAAAAAGGCGGAACTGGTCGATTGCGAGACCGGGGAGATACTGGACGCTGATGTTGACATGTCAGCGGCTGAAGGCGCGGAAGCTGACGCTGACAGCAATGAAGCGTCAACGCCGGTTGACAGTCAAGTTGAGAAAGAATATGTTTTGCCGAAGGTTGAGGATATCTTAAATCTCAATGTCAAAGAGAAGAATGCCGAGCTGGAACAGGAAATTGCCAATAATGCTCAGATTTTGGCAAAGGCATTGGAGAATTTCCGGGTTAAGGCAACAATCGTCAATGCCTGTCATGGTCCGGCAGTAACACGTTATGAGCTGGAACCGGCACCAGGGGTAAAGGTCAGCAAGATCACCAATCTGGCTGATGATCTGGCGCTTGCTTTGGCAGCGTTTTCTGTCCGTATTGAGCCAATTCCCGGGAAATCGGCGATCGGGATTGAGGTGCCAAACAAGGAACTGGAAGGAGTTCAGCTGCGTGATGTTTTGGAGTGCGATTTATTTGACAGCGCCAAGTCGAAGCTGACAGTCGGTCTCGGTATGGATATCGGCGGACAGGCAATCTTTGCTGATCTGGCGAAGATGCCGCATATCCTCATCGCCGGTACCACCGGTTCGGGTAAATCGGTCTGCATGAACTGCCTCATCCTGTCGCTGCTCTACAAGTACACGCCGGATGAAGTGAAAATGATCATGATCGACCCCAAAAAGGTCGAATTCAACGTCTACAACGGTCTGCCGCACCTGATCATCCCGGTGGTCAGCCATGCCAAGAAGGCCGCAGGCGCCCTTGCCTGGGCGGTGACCGAGATGGAGCACCGCTACGAGCTCATCGAGGACGTGGGCGTCCGCGATATCAAGGGCTACAACAGCGTGACCAAGAACGATCCCGACCGCGAATATATGCCGCTGCTCGTCATCTTCATCGACGAGCTGGCCGACCTCATGATGACCGCTCCCGCCGAGGTGGAGGAATCCATCTGCCGCATCGCCCAGAAGGGTCGTGCCGCCGGGCTGCATCTGGTCATCGGTACCCAGCGTCCCTCGGTGGACGTCATCACCGGTCTTACCAAGGCCAACGTCCCCTCGCGGATCGCCTTCACGG
>CALCTX010000364.1 GCA_937907035.1 uncultured Selenomonadales bacterium | reverse complement strand
TGAGTTTTCTCGCTGCATTCTAACATAAAATTTGGTATGTTTTAAATTGCTATTTTCAGTGTAACTTTGCTCCCCGGATTTATAACAATCCCGTTCCCCGGATTAAGTGAGATTCTTACCGTAAACTTTTCGGCATTTTTGAGCATTTCCGGCGTTACATTCTGTGGATCGGCAACCGGCTTCGGAGCCGAAATTTCCGTTACACTGCCATTGAGACTGTTTCCGTTGACCTCATAAGAAACGAATTGACCGAGTTCTATCTTTTTGACCTGTTCTTCTGTCAAATGTGCCTCAACCCAAAGATTTTTGGCATTGCCGACATTGCAGATCACCTGCCCCGGCTGAATCTCATCGTTTACTTTTATCTCTGTATAATATACCGTTCCCGGCACCGGCGCTGTAATCGTCGTTGCATTGGACTGCTGCTGAGCCTGTGCCAAAGAGGCTTCGGCCATTTTGACCTGCAATTCGGCATTTTGGATCACCTGCGGGCTGTTCGGCTGAATGACTGTCTGATATGATACCGAACCGCCACCTCCCATTGATGCCATTTCATAAGCTGCCGCCGCTTCGTCACGTTTAGCGGCACTGATCGCGCCCATTGCATAGAGTTTTTCCATTTTCTCCAAATGGGCTGCCGCTTCTTCGGCTCCGGCACCGCCACCACCGGTATATACCGGCTGATTGACAACTACACCTTCCTGTACCCGGGCGAGATTTTTTCTGGCCACTTCTACTGTCTGTTCCAGCTGTTTTATCTGTTCAGGGGTAATGCTGACTTTGACTTTGGCGATAACATCGCCGGCATTGACAGCAGCGCCGTTTTTGGCTACGAGCTCTGTGATATTCCCATTGGTCCGGGCATAGACGCGCACCAAAGAACCACGCACCTCAGCATCATGGATCTTCAAATAGCTGTTGCTGCTCTGATAGAACCAGATACCGGCTGCGCAGACAGCCGTAACGCCCAAAAGAATGGCAAAACCGTATTTAATGAAAGAATTTACTTTTTCACTTATATCGATTTCCAACCGGAAAGCCCCCAAAATATTATTTATTCAAATCTTGATTGATGATATTCATAAATGTGTCCCGAATGAAAAAGTCCGGATAATTTCCGAGCAATTTAATATTATTTTTCGGGATCAGACCGCCCGCCATTGAAGCATGACCGCCGCCATCTCCGATCCCTTTTAATGCCTGATTGGTTAACTGTCCGGCATGAACATCATCCCGCTCCGAACGGATCGAGAATTTCAATCCGTCATCACGTTCCGAATAAATGACTGCAACTTCGACCTCGACCAAAGACAAAATAAAGTCAGACAGGATTGCTATCATCGCATCCGGACAAGCATACGGTATCTTGGAAAAACCGACCGGACCATAAATCTTGATATTGTCAATAGCCGCTCCGTAAGCCCGCAGATCATTAAAAACCATATTGTTATGCTCAAGGTCGCTCAATATCTTCTCGTCCCGATAATCAAAGAGGAACGAGAACATCTTGATATCACGCTGGGTCACGCCACGAGAAAAGCTCAACGTGTCCATCTTGAGCCCATAGATGAGTGCCGAAGCAACATCTTTGGTCGGCTTGAAGCCTGATGCGGCGATATGCTCCGCGATCAAAGTCGAGCAGGACCCGGTTATTTCTACTTGTTTATATTTATATTCAATATCTACAAAGGTCGGATGATGATCGATGCAAGCTATCTCATCGCCGATAAAATCAGTAATATTGCCGCTGTTTTTCTGAGAATCAACGCAGATAATATAGTCATCGTCTTTGAGTTCACTGCGGATATCATTATAGGCATACATCTTTATATTGAATTTATCCAGCATCTTCTGGGTGCTGAGTTTATCTATTCTGCCTTCAAAACATATCTTTGACCTGATACCGTATTCTTCGAACAAAAATTGCAAGCCATAGGCGGAACCGATAGCATCAGGATCGGGAAAATTATGGGTCTGAATATAGACCATTTCTTTTTCTTTGCAAATGTTAACTAAATCCAAAAAATCTGCCATGCCAACTATTACCTCCAATTTTAAAAAATTTTATTAAGTCTTGCGCCCAAACCGGCCGCAACAAAGGCTTTTATGATATCCCCCGGCAAAAACGGCAGGACAGTAATGAAAAATGCCGCCTTAATATCGACCTGCATAAAATACATCACTGACAAAACTGCTCCGATATAGGTAATCGGAATGCCGACTGCAATTGCAGCTAAACAATATCTTTTAAAAGAAATAGTTTTTCCTTTTAATAAACTGACCAACGGATAAGCTATCGCAAACGCTATCAAAAATCCGCCCCGCGGTCCGAAGAATTCACCGATTCCGCAAGAACCGCCGACAAAAACCGGCATTCCCACTGCCCCGAGCAATAAATAGACCAGCATCAGGACAAAGGTTTGTTTCGGCAGCAGGATAAACGCTGCCAAATTAAGCACTATTGTCTGGGCTGACACCATCGCCGAAGCAAACGGCACCGGGATCGTTATATACGCACTGACCGCCAATAAGGCCAAGCTTACAGCCATCCGGGTCAGACTTTTGACGTCAAAAACTTTTGCTGACATAAAATAATTCTCCTATTTATTATCGTAATAATACACAATAAACATTATAGGACAATTAAATTATTATAGTCAACTTGAAAATATTTTCGGTTAACAATTTAATTCGTTGCGATAGGATCAATATCGATCATCAGCTCCGGCCTGCGGTTTAAGTCTGCCGAGCGCAAAAAGTTTTGCACCGCTGACAGATCATTGGTCTTGATCAAGATACAGAACCGGTAAAATTCCCGCCACTTGGCAACAAGAGCCGGAAACGGCCCGATGATCTGCTGTTTTTCATTGCCGGCAAATTCATTGGTAAATTGCTGCTTGATTGTATTCCCTAAATCCCGGGCAAATTGTTCCTCGGGATGACGTATCGTCAATTTTACTAACCGGCAATACGGCGGATAATTCAGTGCCCGCCGGAATTCCATTTCCTGATTGAAAAACGCCGCATAATCTTGCTTTTGCGCCAACTGTACCGCATAATGCTCCGGATTGTAAGTCTGGACAACTACCTGTCCCGGCACTTCCCCACGACCTGCCCGGCCGGTCGTCTGTGTTATCAGCATAAAGCAGCGTTCGGCCGCGCGAAAATCCGGCAGATTCAGGCAAGAATCGGCGCTGATTATCCCGACACCGGTAACATTGGGAATATCATGGCCTTTTGCAACCATCTGTGTACCTAATAAAATGTCAAATTCGTGCCGACGAAACGCTCCTAAAATTTCATTATGCGCTTCCTTGCGCACCGTTGTATCCCGATCCATACGCACGATCCGTGCCGTCGGTACCAAAGTCCGAAGTTCCTGTTCGAGCTTTTCGGTTCCGGAACCAAAATATTTGATATAAGTACTGCCGCATTTCGGACAGACATCAGGAACATCCGCCCTGATGTCACAATGATGACATGTCAATTCCCCATTGACATGATATACGAGCGGCATTCCGCAATATTGACAACTGATAACCTGACCGCAGGAACGACACATAACAAATGTCGAATATCCGCGCCGGTTAAGCATGATTATCAGTTGCTCGCGACGATTTATCGTTTCGGTTATCAGCCGTTCCAATGAACGGGAAATGATATGACGGTTGCCATGCTTTAATTCCTGCCGCATATCGACAAGCTCGACTGACGGCAAAACTTTATTGTCAATCCTGTGTGGCAGCTCCAAAAGCGTCAGCTCGCCCTGTTTGGCCCGATAGTATGTTTCTAATGACGGTGTAGCACTTCCGAGCAATAACAGACTAAGATGGATTTCAGCAAATGCTTCGGCAACAGCCCGCGCCGAATAAGCCGGATTTTCTTCCTGCTTATAAGAGGAATCCTGCTCCTCGTCAAGAATTATCGCTCCGATATCAGCAAACGGAACAAATAAAGCCGACCGGGCTCCGATAGCGATCCCGACATCGCCACGCCGGATACGGCCGATCGCGTCATTGCGCTCGGCCACTGACAGATGACTGTGTAAGACAACAATATCATCAGCAAAATAATTCTTAAAAACGCTGACAACCTGACCTGTCAACGCGATTTCCGGAACCAGTACGATCGCCTGCCGTCCCTGTTCCCGAACCTTTTTGACAGTCTCGATATATACTCGGGTCTTACCGCTGCCGGTTACCCCGTACAACAGGAATTTTTCGTTTTCCCGTTTATCAATTGCAGCTGACAAGTGTTGCCAGACTTGCTGTTGTTCATCTGTCAACGGTTCATCTTTGGCAGTTGACATCAAATTTGTATAACTATCACGAAATACCCGTTCAGCTTGTATCTCAGCCAGGCCTGATTCTGTCAACGCCTTGATGACCGGCAAAGAAAAGCCGGCTTGCCGCAAAACACTTTGATCTGTCGGACCGTTATCCCGCAGATATTCCAGCAATCGCAACTGCGCTTTTTTACTCTTAAATTCCGGCAAAACGTCAACGGCAAATTTTGCCGTCAAAGTTATTATATTTTTAAACTGTTTTGCTTCCCGTTCTTTGATCAAATAATCCTGACCGGTTTTCTTGATCTTGACACCGCTTTTCCCCGGCATAAACAGCCGCATTGCCTCAGCCGGTGAACAGAGATAATGATCAGCCAGCCACATGGCCTGCTCAAACATTTTCGGAGAAAACCAAGGTTCATCATCAACCGTCGATTCAATGCTTTTCAGTTTAAAATCTCCATCAAACTCCCGATTGGAAACAGAAACTATAAAGCCCTCAACCTTTCGTCCGGAAAACGGCACAACAACGCGCCATCCGGCTCCTAAAAATGCAAGCTCCGGCGGCACAAGATATGAAAACGCACTCGCTATTCGTTTGACAGGAATATTTATATACACTTCCGCGATCAGCATTGTTACACCTTACCAAATTCATTTAATAATATTATTGCTATTATTATACCATTTCCCCAGACAGTTGACATTGACAATTGACAATTTAATGCGGAATTCGAAATGCGTAATTCGGAATTATTTTGTAATATGGCACTAGTTCTAAGACTCCCTGTAAGTTGAGCTGGCAGCGAAGCTGACGGATAGGTTCTGAAATGTTCTAAAAAACATATCGATTACAGTTATATTTTCAAACACGTCTTCTGTCAGAACCCACCACCGCGTTCCGCGGTCCCCCGCCCTTGTTAAGGGCGGACTTATACAATGCGTAATTATTAGTCCCGAAACCTAAGAAACTCGTTAGTACGAGGGACAAAACGAACCGCAAATTCATTTGCGACTTACAAAGCAAGAGTTCGCTTTGTAGATTTCGCGGCCTGACGCGTCAATTTTGACGTCAATTTGACAAAATTAGTTCTGAAAGATTTTTGCACCTCACGGGAGCCTCAGTCTGCATTTTTTAACCCGTAGAGAATAAAGCTCCCCCTACCCTCATATTTAATGCATATTACGCATATAATACACTTGCTTTTCGCATATATCATGCTATAATTAATCTTAACAGGAGGTGCATAGACATGGCCAAAGTAAGTACAAACATAGCATTAGACCCTCAGTTAAAACTCAATGCACAAAGTCTTTTTTCAGATCTCGGTATGGATTTAACTACGGCTGTCACGATATTCCTTAGACAGGCTGTTCGTGAACAGCGTATTCCTTTTGAGATCAAGCGTTCTTTACCTAATAAAGAAACTCTCGATGCCATGAATGAATACTATACAATGAAAACTAATCCTGAACAATATAAGCGCTATTCCTCCTTTAAGGAATTACGTGACGAGGTATTAGGCGATGCTTAATATCGTTTCATCCACAAAGTTCAAAAAAGATTTAAAGTGTACCGCTAAACGTGGTTATAACATTGATTTGCTTGAAGAAGTTGTTACTATGCTTGCAAATGAAGAAGAGCTTCCTGCAAAATATCATGACCATCAACTTACTGGAAGCTACGAAGGTTTCCGTGAATGTCATATTCAGCCAGATTGGTTGTTGATCTATAGAGTTGATGGTGAAGATTTAATGCTCTTTCTATCACGTACAGGAAGCCATTCAGATTTATTCTAAGCTGCTCATATGGGCAGCTTTTTTATTTTATGGGTCACGACCCATAAAATGAACCCTGCTTTGATTTCTCAAAACAGGGCATCAAATCAAATATTATTTCTTTTTGCCTTTAGCAGCCTTTTTAGCATTAACAGCTTCTTTGAGCTTCTTGCCAGCCTTGAAAGCCGGAACATTGCAAGCCGGAATCTGAATCTTCTTCTT
>CALCTX010000363.1 GCA_937907035.1 uncultured Selenomonadales bacterium | reverse complement strand
TAGACTTCACCGCCGACATCGTCCTCGTTGACGGCAAACCATGCGCCAAGGCCGGCCGGGCCTACAGCCCGAATCCGCGTCTTGAAGATGTCGACTGAGGTATATTATGACCGACTTATTCCTGCTGCTGCTCATCGCCGCCATCACAATCTACGCCTTTTTTGAAAAAATATTCAACGAATGACCCCATCGGGCCAGCGCAAATAAACAAGAGGTTGCACACCGGGCAAAGCCTGTCCGTTGCGCAACCTCTCTTATTTTGGAAAAACAATCTTCTCTTCAGACCGCCGGCAAATCCTCAACCCGGTCAAACACCTCAGCACAGCAGGCAACATACTCCTGCCACGCCGGATAATTCTTCAGCTCGCTCAATGCCTCGCCTATATTAGAATAATACCACTTCTGCAGCCTCGGGTCACTCTGGTGGAAGCTCTCCCACATAGCATCTCCCTTTGCCGCATGCGTTTTGACTGACATTCTGATATTCGACAGCTTATCGCCAAGGCAAATCATTTTGGCCCCTGTCGGCAAAGCACCGGTTGCCAAATGCCTCATAGTCGCCTGCTTGCGAAGCATCCATGTCGCCTCAGCCGGCCGGTCCGCCATCTTGTCCTCGCTCTCAGCCATCACCAAATCAGCAACCTTCTTGCCAAAGAGCAGCTCGACATCATCCTGCTTATACTCCGTATCCTCGACAATATCATGAAGCACCGCGGCTGTCACCGCCTCCACATCTGCCGTCATGCCCAGCACAATCAGCGCCGCCTCGACCGGATGCAAAACATAAGGTACCGCCGTCCCCTTGCGGACAACCCCCTTGTGCGCTTCCCGGGCAAACTCCACCGCCCACAAAAACTTTCTCCGCTCCGCCTTTCCCCACGAAGCCGGATAATCCGGACAATCCACAAAAATATCCCCGACCGCCGCCAGCTCCTCCGCCAGTATCTCCCTGATATCCGTCATCAAGCTCATATCATATCATACTCCTTTGGCTGTTATTTTATCTCTTTATTTTCAAAACATCATTTTGATGGTTTGGCGTTGCTTGGGAATTTCTTGTTTATTCATAACCCTTTTTTATTATACCTTGAAGTATCCTATACTTCAAGGTGCCAGCCCTTCCGGCTTCACTTATGCAGCCGCCTTCTGGTTGAGCTGTACCAGCTTATCCATTCATGAAGCTGACTGGCTGAGTTCAGTCTGTATTTCGCGGCAATCTCCTCTGCCGAAGAAGCTCCGGAAAAATATTCCTTTACCGCTGCCATTTTTATCTCCGGCGGATAACCTGCTCCGCTCTCCGGCTTTGACGCCGCTCTGCCAGGAACAGCAGGCACAGCTCTGCCTGCCGGGAGCCTGCGCCTTTTTGCCCTGTGGACGCCCGGCTTTGCCTTGGCCCCGCTGTCAGCCAATTTGATAAAAAAGCTCAAAAACCATATTCCCAGCACACCACCAAACAACGCGCCGTAGAAATTTTTCGTATACACCATAGACCCGATTACTACCACCACAAAGCCCGTTATCTCTACAGCCGTAAAAACACTTTTCCGGTCGTATCGGGGCCTGACAGCCCTCATGATGACCTCCGTCAGACTGAACCCAAGCACATATACAAAAACCATCGCTATCGCAGTAAAAAGCATTACCAAGCCATACGCCTTCAAAAATTTTACCAGCAAGTACACACATACTGCTACTGCTCCCAGAAAAAACTGACATCCGCCGCCTGAAAACCTTACCCCGCGCCCCATTTATACTCCCTTCATCAAACATACACCGCCTGTCTAAAATATCCGCTTAATTTCAAACCGGCCGGCCTCATTGTCCCAAAGCAACTGAAATTTGCTGTCATCTACCATCGTTTTTTGATACTCGTACAACGCCCCGGGCGGCATATACTCCTGCGAGCTGATTACAAAAAATTCCCCCTTGCCGTCCTCATTGATTTCTGACCTGAGTCTGTGCCACATTCCGGCATCATAGCCGGCAGCTGCCAGCGTATCAAGCGTGATATACTCAATCCACCTGCCGTCTCTTTTTCCAATCAGCCAATACCCGACATTCTGAGCGTGCGCGCCGGCATCTGCATTGATTTCAAAAAAACTGATGTCAGTATTGCGGAAACCTACCTGCCTTACACTGTAGCCTACTCCGCCCTTACTCCCATCACAAGCCGCAAACCGGAGAAAAACCTGACCGCCGTCAGCATCAGTCAACGCCAGTCCTCCATCCTTTTGCAGCCGGAAGCAAACCTGGCCGCCGTCCTGCTCATAGCCCACGACCTTCTTATTCATATAAAGAAAGGTCCTGTCAGTCAGCGTACAAAATGTCGTACCCGCTGCCCCGGCTGCCCCGCCAGTACCAATTATCAGACAAAGAACCACAGCTGCCCACACCAAATATTTTTTTAACATCATACTTCCCCCTCATATTTCATCATTTAGTATCGGAAAATCTTTTGTTTTCTCTTTTATTATTCGACATCCCGCCGGATTTTCCTTTTTTTCCGCATAAAAATTTATGCAGGGCAGTCGCTATTAAAGCACCTGTTCCCTTCTTTGCAGTTAACACTTTAATGGAAACAGACATTTTTTCAATATGCAGCTCTTAATTTACGCAGGCCTCCCCCCTATACCGGAAGCCTCCGCTAATTGACTATCACAGGGAAGAATGTTAACATAGCTGTAGAGAAACAATATATTTGAAGGAGGCTGACTTCAGCATGACGGCAACGAATAAAGAAGGAAAGAGAAAACTGACCGAGGGAGAGCTGGAAATGGTCGCCGGCGGCGAAGGTGCAGTTCAAAGTACCATTGATATATTAAAAACCTTAAAGGAAAAAGCTATCAATCCCGCAACCGACACTTGTACAGATGAGGACAGGCGAACAATCAAAAAGGAAATAGACCGTTCAATAGCACAAATAGACGGCAACGCACTAAAACCATAATCAGAAACGGCAATAGCCATCAAAAAAGCCGCGGCTTTTCATCAAAGCTTGTGTCAGCAGACATCCAATCTCTGTTGCTATAAGCAAAGCACGATTTTCTTACCATAAATAGGTTCGAAATATCCTCTTACCAAAACAAATTATTGACAACAATTTGTTTTTGCGATAAAATAACGATATTGTAATAGTTGTGCTGATTTAGCTCAGTTGGTAGAGCAGCTCATTCGTAATGAGCAGGTCGTAGGTTCGAATCCTATAATCAGCTCCATGTAAATCAAGGCTTCCGAGTAATCGGAAGCCTTTTTATTTACCTGTTTTTGTGCCATCTATCAATTTATGCTACATCTTTATTCTGTTTCAGAGTACTTCCACTAACTGAATATGGAAATTTAATTCTTTGCCGGCCATTTCATGGTTAGCATCAAACGTGATCGTTTCTGCCGTCTTTTCAATAACTTTAACCGGTATCGGCTGCCCGGCTGAATTGGTTAAAACCGCCCTGTCTCCTGTTGATAAGGTTTCCGAACCGGGGAGTTTTGCTATTTCTACTGTGAAAACTGCTTCAGGATTATGCGGGCCGTATGCTTCCTCCGGAGTAAGATGAATATCTTTTTCACTGCCAACTTCCATGTCAGCTACTGCTGCATCAAACCCTTTTATCATTTGCCCTGCCCCGCAAACAAATTCTATCGGTTCTCCTCTGTCATAAGAGGAATCAAACTGAGTACCATCATTTAGTGTACCACGATAATGCACGCGGCATTTTTTGCCAACATTGCGTCCCTGAATCTTATTTGTATCTGCTTCTGCCATCTGAATAACCCCCTCTGCTGCCGCAAAACAAGTCCCTGCCGTCCCAACAAACGGACTGCAGAGTACTCCTGCCATTACCGCAGCTGCCCCTATTTTCTTTATCTGCAATAAAATATTCATATCCTTGAACATCCTTTCATTTTTGATCAAATCATTATCTCTTAAAAAACACTTGTCTTCCCGATACTCCGAAAATACCAATTAACATCGTTCGGATCTAACCTTTGCTGATCTGTTCGTCCTATTTGTTTTGGTGTAACCACTCACGCTGAACGACAGCCAAGGCCCGAGAATATTTTATATTATCCGAACTATTTTTTATCTGCTCTTCAAACTTTACGCCTACATCGTAAACATCATCTTCATCGTCCACTATACTGCAGTGCATTGTTTCCGCCACTATTGTAAAAGCATCCAAACCCGGCAAATCTACAATTATACCAATGTTTGCCCCTTTCTCAACTTTTTCCGGAAGACGTAACAACATGCCACCTGCCGAAATATTTATTGTTTTTCCTTTTTTAAAGCTATCCCCCTTCAATACGGTTTTCCCGGTTACCGATTTGCCAAGTGCCTGACTGACATCTCCTATTACAACCGAATAACTCACATCTGCAGAAAACGGAATACGAATAAAATCACGTTGCTGAGTTCTGTCAACTATTACCGGATGATCAAAATATATTAATCTTTCCGGCAACAATGCACTGCTGCGATATTTACAAGAAAAAGTAAACAAACCATAGGTGTTACCAGCTGTAAATGTAAACGGCGTTCCCTCTGGAACTTTGGTTGCCAGTGCAACATATATCTTCTCATCAAGATAAGGAAAAGAAATTGATGTATATGCGTATCTTATTTCACTTACCTTTGCCGCAATATCGACTTCTTTATCTCCTACCGCTACAAGCCGTATTTTTTGATCAGGCTTTAAAGAAATACCTACTGCCATATTTGTTTCCTCACTTAATATGTGTACTATTTTTCCAGCAAGAAACCAGTTCTTCGGCTGCCCGCAATGTATCAGCGGCTTCTGTAACCGCCGAAACAACGAAAAAGCCATTCACACCGGTTGCTGCTAATACCGGCAAATCATTCAGTTTGACCCCGCCGCCCACTACTACCGGCCAAGGACTAATCTTTGCCAACTCTGTTAATTCTGCCAAACTACGGGTAATGATCCGACCATCCTGTTGCAGTCCGCAGTCTTTTTTTGTCAGCGTTGGATGCAACGGTCCTGCACCAAGATAATCAATATCCGGTAATTTAATATTTTGCACATAAGACAGTAAATCTTCTGTCGGTGCCGAAAGACCGATGATCGCATCTTTTCCTAAATATTTGCGGCAAATTTCCGGAGGAATATCCTGCTGACCGACATGAATACCATCTACTTTTATACCCTGCTCACGGGCCGCCAGCACTACATCCAGCCGGTCATTTATTACAAAAGTAACCTCTTGCCGCTTGCCAATTTCCGTCAAAACTCTGTCTGTTGCAGCTGATAAAGTTATCAAATCCCGTGCTTCAGTGACTTTTGACCGCAACTGGACAAAAGAAAATCCTTTTGATACAGCCGCTTTTATAATCTCTTCAACTGACCGTCCCAATGTATTTTCCGGTCCGATGACCAAATAGGCTGACACGTCAAACTCTCTTTTTTGACCTGCCATTTTTATGCATCCTCTTCAACAAACGGCATTGTTATTGCATCATTGGCTGCCAAACGATACAGTTCATCAAGGAATGCTATTTTAAAGCTTGCCGGGCTGTCAGCTTGTTTCGCTGCCCGAATTCCTGCCGTTTTAAACACAACGCTTCCAGTCAACGCGGCTATAAGCGGGTCGCAATCCACAGCTGCATAAGCTGCGATCACGCCCCCAAGCGCACAACCAGATCCGGCAATTTTAGTAAAAAGTTCCGATCCTCCCGCAACCCAATATACAACTTTTCCATCCGTTATCAAATCAACATCACCGGAAACAGCCACCGCCCCTTTTATATGCTGAGCAAGCAATATTGCCGACTGCCGGGCACTTTTGGTATCAGCAGTGGAATCTACGCCTTTGATATCAGCTGCTGCCGTTCCGGTATGAAGCCCCCACAAATTGGCTAAAGCAATTATTTCTGATGCATTGCCCCGAATGATCTGCGGTGGAAATTCCCGAAGCATCATCAAAGTATCTGTCCGCAATCCGCCCATTCCAATTCCCACCGGATCGAGCACCCAATTTTTCTTTTCGTTTTTCAACACTCTTATTGTCCGGGAAATTGTCGCGGCTAATTCTGTCGAGAATGTTCCTAAATTAAAATAAAACGCATTACTGATCGAAGCCAGTTTTTCTCCCTCATCCGGGAGATTTACCATCGCCGCTGACGCCCCGACTGCCAATTGCGCATCCGCAACATAACTTACAGTTACTATATTTGTCATTGACGGAACCAAGGGTACGTTCTTTCTGACATTATCTATCGCCTCTTTGATCCGTGCCCGAATTTCTTTTTCCTGCATAGTATTATACCTCCTATGCCCTTCTTCGCTGTAAAAAATAGCCGGGAATAAGTATTACCAAACTTACAGCCAAACCAATAAACAAAGGTTTTATTGCCGAACCGATCACAGTAGCACAGACTGCCGCCAACACACTCAAAACCATTGAAACGATTGCCCAGGCCGGATGAATGCATTTTGGCCGGAACAGGGCAATAGTCAGCGGCAAGAATATTCCACATCCCCGTAATGCCATAGACAGATAATTCCACATTAATATCTGCGAATCAAGATAAATAATCGAAAAAATAATAGCAATGACCATTATTGCTACAACTGCTGCCCTCGTTACCAATAATTGTTTATTGCCTTCCGATATTTTAAAAAATGGCGATATCACGTCCCGGGAAAGAATTGTTCCCATGCCCAACGACATTCCGCCCAGACTGCTGATCAGAGACAGCATTATGCCCCCCATCGCAATTCCGCCCAACCATTCAGGAACCTGTTGCAGCAAATATGTCGGCAAAACCAATATCGGTGCAATATCCGGCTGCGTAATATGCATATAAATTCCAATAAATGCACTGGGCAAGCCGACCGGAATAACGATAAGAGCTGCAACAAACGCTCCTACAGAGGCAGTACGCGGATTTGAGGCCGAAAAAATAGCCTGGATATAGGTTTGAGTACAAATAATCCCCACGATAAGAGAAAATAAATTTGCTGCGGCATTTGCTGTTCCGGCTCCGACCAGGGAATACCAGGGAAAATCAGGCAACGCTGTACTAATTGCCACATCCGTGTGCAACAACCAAAAAGCAGAAAAACCGGCAAAAAACAAGCTGGCCCAAATAACCGCCATTTTCAGGATCCCACCGACACCAGCCGTCTTCATACCGCCAAAAAATACATACGCCAAAACCAATATTGCTTGCAAAGCCGCTGCAGCATATACGGAGATACCGAAAAGGACTGAAATTATTTTTATTGCCGGCAACGAACTCGATACTGCAGCAAAAAACATACCTACAGACGACAAAACGCTGGCAATTTTTCCCGCTTTTTCTCCGTAATTTGCCGATAAATACTGGGGAATAGTCTCCAACCCTGTCATTCTGAGCGGGCGGGCGTAAAATATACCCATAATTATAAAGCTTATACCTGATCCCAAAGTAAACCACCACGCAGAAAGGCCCATTGTATAGGCCAATTGCGCCGTACCGACTGTAGCCCCGCCACCGACAACTGTACCGGCAATACTTCCGGCAACTAATGTCGCAGTTGCCGAACGACCGCCCAAACTATAACCTTCAGCTGACTGTACCGAACGGGCCGCATATAATCCGGCTCCGATCACCACAGTTACCGTAAATATCATCACAACGAACTGAAACGAAGACATCGACATTAACTACATACCTCCAAAATATCCCACAGCTTTATTATAACGCTATATTTCAGAAAAGTGCAACGCTCTTTCTTCTCCGGCAAGCGTTTCAACGAAAATTTTTTCGCAATAACGCTCCAAATGTGAAATAATAAAGTTTTTCCTCATGATCAGCGTTTCAATAAACTTTATCTCACCATATAGCTCTCTTTTCTGTTATACTTATAAAAAATATATCTCCGCAAAGGAAGTATGAAATATGTCAGAACAAACACCTGCTATCAATGTTAAAAACGGAAATGCTCAAATTTTAAAAACCGAATTGCTTGCCATGATCGAAAGTGGAACTGATCCATTTGATATTATCCGCAATATTGCCGAATATCTCGAAAAAATATCCGATGAACCAGGTTATGCCCAAAATATCATCAATAATCTGCGAACCGTTTACGGTCATATTTTTGGCGAAACAAAATTGCTCGAAGATGAACTGGAAGAAATTGAATCCCGCTGCCATCGCATTGAGGCTGCCTTGAAAAATGATGAATTTAATACAGAAGAAAAAGCGCGCATCACTTTGGCAATCAATCTCCATCGCCAAAATGCTGAGCGCTTAAAATCGAAAATCAAACTGGCTGAACAAAAAGCCAATTCCGTCAGGAACTAAGCCTGTTTCTCTCCATTTTCTTCCGGAGACGTATCATTTCCGGTGCTCTCCCCTTGTGTTTTCAAGCAATGTCCGAAGCAGAGAATAAAGGCGTTTTTTATCATGCAAATCCCTTCATGGATATTACGACTATAA
>CALCTX010000362.1 GCA_937907035.1 uncultured Selenomonadales bacterium | reverse complement strand
GATACTCTGGGTCGGATGCTTGCCTTCAAAATCACGCTCCAATTTATTTACCCGGTCGAGCAATGCACCTGTCTGCTCCCCGCCATACGCAGCCTTTTCAACTGCCGAGAGTTTCCCCTGCATGTCCTCCGGTACGGCAGCCAATGCGATCGCACTCTGCGTGATAAACATTACCGCACAAAGCATCAAACTTAAAAATTTTTTTAACATACAATCCTTCCTTTCTAAAACTTCTTCGATACAATTTCGGCAAAGAACCGTGATTTCCTGCTGATTTTTCTTAAAAAACGGTTAAATTTCCTTGTGGAATCTATTGCGAAAAAATACCACATCTAGTATAATAAATTTCAGGTTGATTATCAACCTGCTCAAAAGCACTTATTTTATTTTACGTTGGCGGAATCGATAATTCGGTTCCGCAATTTTTTTGCCGGAATCGACCGGCATTTTTTATTTTTAACATAAAAACAAAAAATTTCTTAAAAAAAACAAGACAAAATCATTTTTTTATGTTATTATATAACGCGTATTGAAAATTTGTACCTTTGTCTACTGTACAAGGACATCACTTAAGGAGGATTTATAACAATGGAAAATCTCATTCCCCTCTTAAATGCGATCGATGATTTCATTTGGGGACCACCGCTTATCGTCTTGCTTTTCGGGTCAGGAATCTTTTTGACTGTAAGGCTCGGACTCATTCAGGTATTCCGTCTGCCACTGGCTTTGAAACTCATCTTCTCCGCCAAATCAAACGGCGAAGGTGATGTATCCAGCTTTAAGGATCTCTGCGTAGCGTTGGCCGCTACTGTCGGTACCGGCAATATCGTCGGTGTTGCAACTGCGGTAAAAGTCGGCGGACCGGGAGCTGTCTTCTGGATGTGGATGGCTGCCTTTTTCGGAATGGCAACAAAATACGCCGAAGGCTTGCTGGCAGTAAAATATCGTACTACTGATGAAAAAGGCGAAATTGCCGGTGGCCCGATGTACTACATCAAAAACGGTATGGGCGAAAAATGGGCTCCGATGGCAACCTTCTTTGCCATTGCCTGCGTTCTTGTTTCTCTCCTCGGTATCGGTACCTTCCCGCAGGTAAATGCAATCGTTGACAGTATGGAAATCGCTTTTGGCATCAACAAAACAATGACCGATATTATTCTTACCGTACTTGTCGGTGCCGTAACTATCGGCGGTCTGCAGAGCATCTCCAAGGTTTCATCCAAAATCGTTCCGTTCATGGCCATGATGTATATCGCCATCAGCGTCGGTCTTATTCTTCAGAACCTTGACAAGGTTCCGGCTGCTGTATCACTCATCATCAGCTCAGCCTTCTCCGGCCATGCCGCTCTAGGTGGCTTTGCCGGTTCAACAATGATGATGGCCGTACAAAAAGGTATCGCCCGCGGTATCTTCTCCAACGAGTCCGGTCTCGGCTCCGCTCCGATCGCAGCCGCAGCTGCCAAGACAAAATGGGCTGCTGAGCAAGGCCTCGTCTGCATGACGGGCACGTTCATCGACACGATCATCATCTGCACGATGACCGGTCTGGCTCTCGTTCTTACCGGTGTATGGTGCGGTCCGGCTTCCGGTGCCGAAATGACAACTAAGGCTTTCAGCCTCTGCTACGGTCCGTCCGGCGGACAGTTCCTTACGATCTCTTTGGTATTGTTTGCATTTACCACTATTCTCGGCTGGAACTACTACGGCGAACGCGCCTGCATTTATGTTTTCGGCAATAAAGGCGTAATGCCGTTCCGTATAATCTTTGTTGCACTCGTCGCTTCCGGTGCTTTCCTGAAGCTCGATGCTATCTGGATCCTCGCCGATATCGTAAATGCCTTGATGGCCTTCCCGAACCTCATTGCGCTCATCGCTTTGTCACCGGTTATCGTAGCTGAAACAAAAAAATACTATGAGCATTTGAAAAACGAAGAATAATATTTTCTATGTAAAAATCGTGGACAACTATGTTGTCCACGATTTTTTATATTAACTGAACAATTTTTTCCTGCACCTGCGCTACCGATATCGCTGCCAGGCAATCAAGCCCTTTTGCGCAAGCCCGCTTCCAGCAATATTTACAGGGCCGGTCAACCTCGATCGCATTTTCCGGCTGCCCATACGGACCGTTACGGTTAGCATCCGTCGGACCTTGAAGCATTATCGTCGGCACTTTCAATCCGGCGCCCAAATGTACCGGGCCGGTATCGCCACCTACAACAAAGCGGGCTCCTTTTATCACCTGTGCCAGCTGCTTGAGACTGGTCTTACCGACCAGACTGACCGGTGGGATCATCGCCCTGGCCTCAATATCTGCCACCAAACTTTCATCTAAAGCGCCTCCGCCGACAAATACCGGAATCAGCTGTCTTTCATACAGCCAATCCGCCAGCTCCGCATAATATTTCGTCGGCCAGCGTTTGTTCGGCCAGTTGGCACCGACTGCCAGCACAGCATATCCTGCCGTGGCCGGTACTCCGGCCCGGATCAAAAGGTCACGAACTTTTCGCTGGTCACTGTCGGATATCACCAACGGAAATTTGACTTCATCAACCCGGCAACCGATTGCCCGCGCTACATCAAGATACCTCTCAACAATATGCCCGTTGGCATTCGGCCCCTGGACCGGCGTACTTATCTTGTCGCTCAGTTCCCGCATATTGCACATGCCAAAGCTCTTTTTTGCTCCGGCTGTATAAACGATCGCCGCCGACTTGAACAAGCCTTGCAGATCAAGCGCAATATCGTATTTCCGCTTTTTCAGTTCGTTTTTGAGCGGTCCGTAATTGGCTATAAACCCTTTGACAGATTTAAATTCTTTTTTCTTGAAAACGATGATCTCATCAATATACGGATTATCTGTCAGCAAATCTTTTGCCGGCGGCTCTACCACCCAGGTCAGATGGGCTGACGGAAAGCTTTCTTTTATAGCATAGGACACCGGCAAAGCATGAATGACATCGCCAATCGCACTCAATTTTACTACTAATATGTTCATTCTGTTTTCCTCTCTGAATACTCTCGGTAACAACCCCTCCGCTTCACTGCGTTCAGCACCTCCCCTTTCAGGGGCGGTTAAAATTCGTGGCTTGCCTCAGAACTATCCCAATCCTTTTCGGACAGCTGAAATCCAATGTAAGCTCAACAAACTGCTGCTATCCTCTCCTGTAAGGGACGGTTGCAATTCCTGCTGCACGATCCCGGACTATCTCTTTTTCCGAAATAGCTGAAATCCAATGCCGGCTTGACAAACCTCCAACAACCTCCCCTGTAAGGGGAGGGGGACCACGGAACGTGGTGGAAGGGTTTTAATTTTTATGTTCTTTTATCCATGTGTCAATCACTTGACAGACTTCTGCAAAATGCGTCTTTATATCAATATTGGAAAATCTTAATACCGAAATCCCCTGTTCCGCAAAATACTTGGTTCGGACTGTATCATATCGCTCGGCCTGTTCCTCATAATGCTGACTTCCATC
>CALCTX010000361.1 GCA_937907035.1 uncultured Selenomonadales bacterium | reverse complement strand
TTGTTGCATTTACCGGAATCAAATTTCTCTTAAATGCTTTTGGAAAATGACATAAACATTATAGCTACATCTTCATGCCTTGCCTGCCCCATAATCCCCTTATACATTTCCACCAAAAAATTAACACTGTAACATAAAAAGCATCAGAATGAGCATAGACACGAAAGCGCTGCAATCACAGGCGAAACGTACTCAAAAACGTACGTTAAACGCAGTGATTGCAGCGCTGACAAAATTTCATATTCTCCACTAACAAAATTTAACACCGAAACGTAAGAAATCGCCGAGAATGAGTTGAATACGAGGCGCAACGCAAGTGAAACTTCCTCAACGTACTCAATCAAAAATGTACGTTGAGGAAGTTTCATGCGTAGCAACAAAGTATTCAGCCATTATCGGCGATTTCTGTATTTATTAGGACCAAATGGTCTTCATCAATCCTTTATACTCCTCTTCCAAATGTTTAATAATAACATCAAAGAGAGTATAAACCATATCGCCATCAATCTCATCCGGCTTAGAAACGAGAGCCGCATCAAGAATCAAAGCACCATCATCTATAAAATAGTACTTGAATACCTTATAGCGTGCGTTGAGCTGATCGATCACCTTGCGCAATTCAGTTTCATTGCCTTTCTTTAATGCGGCATTGGCAACTCTTACTCTGATCAAAGAATAAATACTGTTGTCAGTAATAAGAAGTGTCGGCAATTCCTGACCGTCAACAACAATACGGGAATTGAAGATCACTGTATCCAAGCCTTCATCTTTTAATTCCTGGACCTGGAACGCTGTGATCTTTTTTTCGTCCAAATAATTTTGAAATAACTCTGCCTTTTTGTTCATGCTAAATACCTCCAAAAATATAATTTTTATTCTGCGATAACTTTTTCTTCATTATCATTGTACACCAATGCAATTATTTCGTCATCATTGTCAATTACCGGAACAACCTGCTGATTACTGTAATAGCCGACAATGTCGCCCATCGGCATTGCTGAAATATCAAGGATATCATGCCGGTTAAACATTAAGCCTAAGATATCGGCAAATTTAGCCGTTTGTACAGCAATCGCATTCTCGTCGTTAACTTTGCGGTTCAGGTCATCTAATGCAAAACGCTGATTGTCAGCATAATGGTAATCCTGAATATGAAGCAGGAGACCATTGCTCTTCTGATGATTTGAACTATCAGTGTAGAGATTCATCCAGCTCGGCGTGCTGAGCTTACCCGGATTTGCTGCAATAATACGTGCCATTTCTCCTTTTTCTGCAAGTTGCTTGATCAAATTGTCAGCATGACTAGTGTATGCTTCACGCAAGCCAAGGTCAACAGCCTGCCCGCCTTTACCGATATCCCAGTAAACGCTGTTGCTGTTATCACCGTTTGGTACATCGCCACCATAAACGGCAGTTGTATAATCCTTGGCTGTGAAATGCGCTTCACCGTTTATGTGCATCTTGTCAATTCCGAGACTGCCACCGTCAGTGATATTGATATTGGCATCAGTTACATTGAGCACATCAAAATAAGTATCTCCCGGAATATCAATATTGAGCTGACCGTTCATAGTACCGCCCTCAACACCGGTAGCAATGATATGCAGAGTGTCATTACCTTCCTGACGCTCAATATTTTTGATATCAACCGAACCGGCCTGAATGACCAGGCTGTCGCCAACTTTAACATTTTCAACGGTCAGCTTGCTGTTCGGATCAGTATTTCCGTTGTAAAGAATTACCTGCGGTGCTTCTACAGTTCCCTTCACTGTGACAGTCTGTGAATGGTCGCCATCTTCCCCGGCTCCGATGTAGACCGCACCATCAGATTTGACATTCCCTACTTCTACGTTGCCGTTTCGGGAAAGGATATTGATACTTCCTCCGGCTTCGATATCACCAACAAAGCTTACACCGGAAGATATACTCTGATCACTTACCAGTTCGATATTTCCTTTGGCTTTTAACTGCAAATTATTATACATATAACCATTAGGAGCCGTTAAAGAAATATCCCCGTTGGTAACCATAATATTGTCAGCTGTTCCCTCAAACTTAATTTCTCGTTGATTTCCGT
>CALCTX010000360.1 GCA_937907035.1 uncultured Selenomonadales bacterium | reverse complement strand
TATTATGACTCCGACGGAGGATTTCTTTAATAAAGCCGCCTATGGTATCAAAAAGATCACCACAACTGTAACGCCGGAGGGATCATCGGATCCGACAACCGAAACAAAATATGAATTGGCAACGGTTAATTTGTTCAACAAGGACGATGCAACTGCTGACAAAGTTGCCAATTTCCTTGCCTTAAACGGTGCGGCTTTGGTCAATGACCAATATATCAGCGGGGTTACGAAGGAAGGCGATAACTTTAAGACGGTTACCGCTCAGATACCGATCAATCCAACCGGAACTATAAAGGTTCAAGGTACTATCAATGCCGCTACAGCGATCAAGTTAAAAGCGGCAACTGTCACTACCGGTGAAAACGCTATCAAAGCTGTCTTACAAACCGGGATTGCATTTGATACCATAACCAATCTTGGTGAAAAAACGCAGGAGGTTAGGGCAAGTGATACAGGGCTTGCTGTTACAGTTGAAACAAATTCTGACGGTAAGAATGTGATTTCGCTCACTGATCCCAGTATTGCAACTGCAGGGACAAAATATTATAACAAAACAACTGTGACCGAAACTGAGGTTACACCGACGGCGGAGGAAGGACAGACGGCTGAGGACCCTTATAAGCTGACAGTATATAAATCTGAGTTTGAGGCGACAAAAGGCAGTGATTCTGGTCCGACTACGGATGATGAGACTCATACGACCACTACGGTAAAATATACTGATGATATTCCGTCTGAGGTAATAAAAGGTGACGGTTCTATTACTATTGCCGCTGAAGCAACCGGACTCAATTTTCAGGATAAAGATGCCGGCGGATTGACAAAATTCGCCCGTTGGTTTGGTACAAATTCCGGTGAAGAAAAAGATTTAAAAGCGTCATTGGAGAAGATGCTTATAAATCTTTTGCCGGATGAAAAACAAAGATTAAAAACTTTGCTTGACAGGGCGGCTGATAAAAGTGATGCATATACATATCAGGATGCTTGGCATGAATTCGTTTATGGTACAAATGATACAGCGAAAGCCGAAGTATATATCGGACCGCGGGCAGAAATCAAGTCTGTCGGTAATGTAGATATAACAGCTACAGCAAAAATCAATCGGACATTAACAACTGCTGAGGCAAATGACCTCAGCAAACAGATGGCTAATACGATAGCCAATATCACTATTGATAATATTGGGGAAAACCAGTTAGTGATCGGGCCCAATATTACTGGTGCCGATGTCAATGTTTCTGCCAATGCTGTTTCAACTTATAAAGCAGAAAGCTCGGCCGGGTTGGGCAGTGTCCTGCTGGAAAATCAAAAAATAAGTTCGTTGAAAGAAAAATTGCCGGAGTGTATCAGGACAAGCGAATATGTAACGCCGGTTTTTGAA
>CALCTX010000359.1 GCA_937907035.1 uncultured Selenomonadales bacterium | reverse complement strand
TGCCACTGCTCTCTCAGCGCTTCATAAAAGACCTCCGTCTTCTCAATGACGGCATCGTAATCCGCAAGCAGGATGCGGGCCTGGTCTCTGTCCCCGGAGGAATAAGCAAAGCGCGTCCTTTGGCTCAGATCTGCTTTTACAGCCAGCACTTCACAGAGGGCCTGCAGCGTGTCAAACTGCATGGAATACGCATTGTGCGGGATGCTGCCGAGTTTTCGTGCAAACTCTTTATAGGCGGCCTGTTCATCACCGGCAAGAGCGGAAACCTTGTCGGCATATATTCCGGCAGCATTGACTATGCTTTTTGCCTTCAGCTCCCCCTGCATAGTGCGGACAACGAAGCCGCTGCCGTCAGCTTCGGGAGTAATGCGGATAACCTCGCAGTCCCGGACGATTTCGGCACCGTTCTCCACCGCATTTTCAGCAAAGGCTGCCGCTATGCCAAAGGGCCAGCAGATACCGGCGGTGGGAGCAAAAAGAGCAGACTTGATCTCTTTGCTGAGATTCGGCTCCTCCTGCCGGAGCTTATCACCACTGACAATTTCCAGTCCGGGGACACCATTGGCTTCACCGCGGGTCTTCAGCTCCTCCAGAGTCGCCATCTCCTCCTCGGTCCTAGCTACTACATAGGAGCCTGTCCACTTGATATCCAAATCAAGCTCATCCCTCAGCTCATGGTAAAGCTCATTGCCCTCCACATTAAAGCGAGCCTTGCTGCTGCCCGTCGGCGCATCAAAGCCGGCGTGAAGGATGGCGCTGTTTGCCTTTGTGGTTCCCATTGCTATGTCGGGAGCTTTCTCCACCAGCAGACAGCGCAAGTCATATCGGCTGAGATATGACAGGATAGCCGTACCGGTGACACCGCCGCCAATGACGACAACATCTACTTCTTTCATCGTTTCTCCTCTCTTCTTATCGGCACCAGAGGTACCGTTGTTGAAAAACCGAAAAGCACAATGTATACAATAATAAGGTAATTATAATGCAGACATTCAGGAAATTGCAAGGCAATTTCCTCCTCTGTCAGCGTTTCGACAAACTTGTTTTGTCATAACGCAGTAAATCAAGAAATTGCAAGGCAATTTCCTCTTCTTTCGGCATTTCGACAAACTTGTCTTGCCATAACGCAGTAAATCAAGAAATTGCAAAGCAATTTCCTCTTCTGACAATCAAAGTCCACAAATTGACAAACTATCAAAAATTTTCTAAAATGATAGTAAATATTCATATAAAAGGAGTTTCATTATGCACAATACCAAACGATTAAGCAGACTGATCAAGCAATCAATCCTTGGTGTTACTGCCTTAGTTATTCTTGCCTCGCCACTGACGGCCGATGCCTGCACAACTGTCATTATCGGTCGTGACGTAACTGAAAATAATGCATGGCTTGTTTCGAGAACTGCCGATTCTGTAATCAGTGATCATGTTATCTTTGAAAATCGTCCGCATGTTGAAAATCAAACCGGAACAGCTAAATCATTGAATAATAATTTCACTTGGAAATTGCCTGCTGTATCATTAGCCTATTCCCGTGTTCCGGTCGATATAAAAGGCAATATGGGGGAAACCGGAATAAATGAACTTGGCGTAGGAATATCTTCAACGGAAACAATTTTCCCGAGTGACAAAGTTTTGGCGATTGATCCCTATGTTTTGGGCACCGGCATTAGCGAGGCGTCTCTGCTGGACGTACTGTTGCCACAAATTCATTCCGCACGGGAAGGTGCTATGCTGTTAGGCAAGATTGTTGAACAACAGGGCATGGCCGAAGGCTTTGGCGTTGCATTTGCCGACCGAAATGAAGTCTGGTATCTGGAAACAGCCAGTGGCCATCACTGGATGGCTGCAAAAATGCCTGCTGATAAGTGTTTTGCCACAGCCAACCAAGGGCGGTTGCGTGATTATGACCCGAAGGATACGGAAAATTACATGGCCTCTCCCGGACTTATAGATTTTGCTGTAAAGAACGGTTTATACGATCCAAAGCAAGGTCCTTTTGATTTTCATAAAGCTTTTATGCGTGACAAGCCTATCGACAGCCGTTATAACTACCCGCGGGTTGAAGTGCTTAACTATTGCATTACCGGCCTAAATGGGCCCAATGTATACACTGACGGCGACCGTCTGCCGGTATTCGCAACTCCAAATCACAAAATTTCTCTGTCTGATTTGAAAAATATGCTCCGCCAACATTACGAAGGGACCCCGTCTGATCCATATATGGCCTGCGACTCTTCAGTAACCTGGCGGCCAATAAGTATTTTCCGGACATCAATAACTCATATTTTAGAAATCCGACCTGATCTGCCCAAGGAAATTGGCTGTATTAATTATATTTCGGTAGGTTTTAACCTCCTCAGCCCATTTCTGCCGATTTATCAAGGGGTGGAAACTATCATTCCGGAATTCAGTACTCCGCCTGATCCCAACAGCCCCGGATATGATGATTCTGCCTATTGGCGTCTCCGCCGCTTGCAGACATTAGTAATGCAGGATTATCCCCGTTATTCGCCGATTGTCCGCCAAGCATACGCCGATTTTGAAAGTGATATCGCCACCCGCCAGCATGCAACAGAAGCTCAATATATGAAACTTTATCAGCAGGACCCGCAGGCTGCTGTTGCTCTCCTGACAAAGTTTGAGAACGATATGTTACGTGACTGTCTGGTACTGACCGATAAACTGACGGCCCAAATCGTTACCCTGATGGCTGAACAAGTCGATAAAGACTATCATTATACTGCCGGCAGTATAAATCTTGACGATATTACCAACGAAAAAAACTCACGAAAAACCGCTTCAATGGATGAATAACTCTGTCTGATAAAACTTTTCTGCAATAAAAAAATCCGATCAAGATCGGATTTTTTTATTGCCTATTTTCTCATTCATCAGCTTTCTTTTCATTGATCAGTTCAGCTACCGTAATATCCGGGTGCCGGTAACGAGCCCGATTCTTAGTCTTGCTTCCGCACTCAATAACACGTTTTGGACAAATATGTAAACACCCTAAACATTCAGTACATTTATCATGCCAAACAGGGCCCCCGTCAATCAATGAAATATTATCTGTCGGACAAACTTGTTCACAAAGTCCGCAACCGGTACAAGCTGATTTATCCCCCGAAAAATCAGCTGCCAATAAAGCCTGCTTTTTTCGCCAGTTCTTATGAATTGCCCGTGCCGGCCAGGCAAAAAATTCTGAGGTTGCCGCATGTTCCCGACGTTTGATAACCCGAATGATCTCCGGAATTTTTTTATCCGCCTTCTCAAGTAAGGCCAAACGTTTTTTCTCCGGCGGCAGATCAGACAGCTTTATATACATTGACAACATTTTAATGAACCACGATGCATGGAGAATTTTGTCTTTTGCGCCCAGCAAGCGACTGAGTTCATGAAAACAACAACCAAGATTTGGCAGTTCGCAAGTTGTAACCGCAAATATATATTTTACCAATCGCAGATCAACTTGCCGGATAAAATCTTCCACCAGCATCGGTAACCCAAGACAATGCAACGGAAAAACAAAGCCCACCGCTTCAGCCTCAGGAATAAATTGCCCCGATTTTAATGCGCAGGGTATCGAAACCAGCTTGACATCTTCTAACTCTGCCGCGATCATCTTTGCGACATGCAGAGAATTTCCTGTCGCAGAAAAATAATAAATTACAGTTTTCATAACCGGCTCCTTAAATAAATTATTTCCATCTCAGTTAATATCCGGCTGAGTTATCAGTCTTTTTTAGTACTGTAAGACTTAACCGACCATAGCATTTCCCACATCTGACAAAGCGAAAATGTTTTACTGCCCGGCTTTTTCGCCGATAGTAATATTTTTGACCGCAATTTTGACAAACAAGCAGATATTTATATGCTTCCCGGCTTATATTTCCATCCGGCGACACTCCGCATCGCTTTATATTATAACCATATTTTTGATTTATTGCCTCTGCCCTGCTTCGCCATAACCCAATATGTCCTTTGCCCCCGGGCAGAAGGTGCAATATTTCGTGCATAATAACATTGCGCAGTTCCGTTTCATCAGCTTTGAAAAGCACCCCGTTTGCCAACCGCATCAAGCCGGACAGGCAATTCCGTTCTGCCGATTTTCTGATCGTCATCTGGCCTAAATAAGAATGTGCCTTTGACGGTTGTACTTCCAACAGTATTTTATCTATCTTGGCCAGATCCGAAAAAGTTTGACAACATTTGCCAATTTCCTCACCAATGACAGCTTTCAGTTTTTCCTGCAAAGCTTCTTCATATCCGGTACGTCGCCATGCATCGGTAGCGAAAGTAAATAGGATCTCCATGTTATTTCACCATGCCGAACACAAACTTACCATTGATAATGCAACACAGTATCCGGCTCTTCCCAAAGTTTCAAAGTCATACGCTTTTGAGTACAGTTGACGGAAAAACTCATTCCGGTAGTCCAAATTGTTCCGTCAGCACGTAACGGTGCTTCATCTCCGGCATAATATTTTTTCAACTTATCAAAAATACCGGTTTCTGTATAGTATTTGATCAAACCTTTTTGCAAAGCCTCAAAATTTTTATCTGAATGTGCCCATATAAGACTGTTGCGATTCAGATACTCATTATATTTATCATGTCCGGCTTTGTTTTTCTCTTTATCAATACCGGCTTTATAATCATTGTACTGCTTTTTATAGCCACGGACTAATTTTGCCTCCGGCGTGTTCTCGTCCACCCACTCCGGGAAATGGCCGCAGATGGGATCGTCCAGCGAAATGACGCCCGCGTCCGCCAGCATGCCGATGGCCAGCGACACCACCGACTTGCTCACGGAGAACATGCGGTGCGGCTCG
>CALCTX010000358.1 GCA_937907035.1 uncultured Selenomonadales bacterium | reverse complement strand
GTTACACCAGCTACTACATTTGTGCCATAATCAAGCATGGCCTGTGTATGGAAAGTTGCCTGTTTACCGGTAATACCCTGAACGACAACCCGTGTGCTTTTTCCTACAAAAATACCCATTATTTCGGCTCCTCTCGCTTTATTATTTCTCTGCTCCGGCAGCTGCACCTTTTTTTGCCAGGTCAACAGCTAACTTCGCACCTTCATCCATCTTTTCTGCCATAATAACTTCCGGAACTTTGGCATCAACCAAAATCTTCCGGCCGGCTTCAACATTAGTTCCATCAAGACGGACAACAACCGGAACCTTCAAGCCGACAACCTTGGCTGCTTCAACAACACCCGTTGCAATAACATCGCACTTATTGATACCGCCGAAAATATTAACAAAAATACTCTTTACCTTGCCATCAGACTGCATGATGCGGAATGCTTCTGCAATCTTTTCAACGGTCGAATCGCCGCCAACATCAAGGAAGTTAGCCGGTTCGCCGCCATAATATTTGATAATATCAACAGTTGCCATTGCCAGACCGGCACCATTTACCATGCAGGCAACATCACCATCAAGAGTTACATAAGAAAGGGAAGCTTTAGCTGCTGCCAATTCCTTCGGATCTTCCTCGCTGATATCCCGCAATGCTTCAATATCCGGATGGCGGAACAACGCACTGTCATCAAAATTCAGTTTTGCATCAAGTGCCATAACATCATTTTCTTTGGTAACAACCAGCGGGTTGATCTCTGCCAAAGAGCAGTCTTTAGCAACAAATGCCTTATAAAGCCCGATCATCAAAGCTACTGCCTTATTAACCACTTCCGGCTTAAAATGCATGTTAAAAGCCATCCGGCGAGCCTGGAACTGAGTAAGTCCCAAAAGTGGATCGATATATTCCTTGAAAATCTTCTCCGGAGTCTTAGCGGCAACTTCTTCAATCTCCATGCCGCCTTCTTCCGAACCCATCATAACAACCTGTGCCGTTACGCGGTCAATAACAAAACTGAGATAATATTCCTTTTCAATATTGGAACCGGCTTCAATAAGCAAACGATTAACCTGTTTGCCGTCAGGACCAGTCTGATGCGTTACCAAAATCTTGCCTAAAAGCTCTGACGCATACTGTTTTACTTCGTCAATGTTATGTGCCAGTTTAACGCCGCCAGCTTTACCACGACCGCCAGCATGGATCTGCGCCTTTACAACCACTACCGGCGTACCGAGATCTTTTGCAATACGGCCTGCTTCCTCCGGACTGAAAGCAGCTTTCCCTTCAGGAACCTTGACGCCAAACTCTTTCAGAACGGCTTTACTTTGATACTCGTGAATGTTCATTCCCTTTCCTCCCTAATCTTTGTAACATATTATTCAAGAATAACCTGAAAATCATTACTTATATGCCATATTTTACAGGAGTTTTTCCCGTTCGTCTACCACTTGAGAAAAATAATTTATGTATATTGTATTATTTATAAATTATATTATAAATAATACAGTAAAAAGACTGCCGCATGTTAAAATTTCCAAACGCCATGCCGGATCAAGTCCGGAATGACAAATCTGTTAACACACGACAGTCTGTTCTCATTCTTCCTGTGCCGCATACCAATGGCTCAAAATATGCTGCCCATATTCATCACCGGGAACAGCCCAGCGGCCATTCAGCCCGACCCAATATTGAACAGCTCCATGATACTGCGGATATCTTGATAATAAAATCTCATATCGTGGATCGATCACCGGATTTTTCGGCAACCGTTTCACTGCATAGGCAATAATATGCTGAATATGTGCCCTGACTCCATCACGCGGTGTTGCAAAAGATGCTCCGGCAACGCCGGCATCTGTCGAACCGAGTCCGCAAAAGTTGTTCTGTTCCGCATCAACATTTCCTTCTCCGTTTGCATTGCGATAACAGAAAAAGCCTGTCTCAAGTATTGCCTGGCAAAGTGCCACATCCGGACGGACACCTTCAACGGCAGCCTCTTCATAGTAATAGTCAACCAACTCGTCAACTGAACAACTTAGCAACGGTTCCGGATTATTATTAAGAATATATCGTACCATCTGCTGTCTTGATGCGGTTGCCGGCCCTAAAATAGTCACGTTCTCATATTCATTTTGTGGCAAAGGAACCTCTCCCTTGTTCCCCAAAATCCCCGGTTTGCTCAAGTCCTCTATCTCATCAAAGGCCTGACATGGAAAGCAAACCATCCATATTGCAAAAAATGCCGCTATTACCCTGAAAAACATTCATATCTTCCTTTTACAATTTGGTCAGATCGATCTCACTTATCTTATCGACGATCCGATCCGCTTTTGACAGATCCTGTGCCCCGGAATCAGGGTTGCGATAAGCAATACAATACATCCCGGCTGCTTTTGCTGCCGCAATGCCGCTCTGCGAATCCTCTAAAACGACACATTCTTCCGGTGCTGTCATGAGCCGTTCAGCTGTCAGCAAATAGATAGCCGGATCCGGCTTGCTCCGGGGAATTTCTGTTCCGCTTATAACAACTTGGAATTTGTCTTTCACCCCAAACCGGGTTAAAACAGCCTCAATAATAACCGGATCAGCACTGGAAGCCAACCCGGTCTTAATATTCATCTTCTTAAGTTTCGCCAACAACTCCGGAATCCCGTTGATCGGTTCTATACCGGCTTCTCCCTGCAAAGCAGCAAGATAACGACTATGCTTATATTCAGTCATATCCTCAACATTGACATCTGTTCGTCCGGAATCTGTTATCACACTTTGAAAAAAAGATCTGGTTGTACGGCCGACATAACGAACCAATTCCGCATCATCAACAGCGAATCCATAGTATTCAAGGGTTTGCCGTTTGATCTCCGCATGCAAAGGTTCACTGTCAATAATGACCCCATCCATATCAAAAATAAAAGCCCGCATCATTTATCCTGTTCATTGGCAATAAGTTCAGCAAATGCCTCTTGCTCGATCGGCCGTGAGAAATAATAGCCCTGGATCTGATCACAACCGATGCCGGCCAGGAAATCGATCTGCGCCTTAGTCTCAACGCCTTCAACAACAATCTCCATACCAATATCTTTTGCCATATTAACGATATTTTTCATAATTGCCGCTGCCCGGTCAGATTGTTCCAGATCGCGGACAAAGTTCATATCGATCTTCAATATATCAGCCGGAACATTCTT
>CALCTX010000357.1 GCA_937907035.1 uncultured Selenomonadales bacterium | reverse complement strand
ATCTACTACAGTATCCTCAGCCTTAAATTCACGGCTGACCAGCTTATATTTTTCAGTGATACGGACAGTCTTTTCAACGCCTTCCAGCGAATTCATCTCAAGGTCGCCGATCTTTTTCTTATCTCCGATAACGCCGACAATTGTCCGGGCCTCACCGGTTGACAGATGACAAGAAAGTCCGACACTCTCTACCTTTTTTATTACCTTCTGCAAATTTTCCTCAGTTGAATTTGGAGCCATTACGATGATCATTTTTGTTTCCTCCCTGTTGTCTTTTGTTTCGCTGTTAATACATGATTTTGGTCAAAATGTATACTCGGGTAAATAAAAAAGCCCGCCCCCAAATACAGGGACGGGCATTAAGCTCGCGGTACCACCCTGCTTGCCGAAAGCAAGCCACTCTCTCGAGTACATTCATACTCCAGCCTATGGTAACGGAGGCTTCCGGCACAGCTTACTAATGTTCAGCCTGCTGCTTGCAAGTGTATTTCAACAGCTTTGCCAACTGCGTCGCACCACCCCGCAGCTCTCTGAATAACGCCCCTGCTTACTTCTCTTGCGCATTGCATTTAACTTTTATGTTTGTTACTATATCAACTTAAAATTCAAATGTCAAGCGTAAAATGTAATTTTTTTATTTTCTCAAAAAACATTTGTCTATTTTGACATCAAATAATCACAATTGACAGATGACAGATACTGCGATCAGCCCCACGTCTCCATCTTATATTTCTTTATCTTTCCGTTAGTGCAAACCTCATACTTGTACTGAGCGCCATTGGCCATAAACTTAAGCTCATAAACCTCAACACCGTCTTCATAATCCATCTTCATCTTGGCAAACTGCGCACTGTCCAGACCGGCATGTTCCAAAGCAATTGCCTTTGCTTCTTCCATGCTTACACGGCCTTCGCCGCCAAGAGCAGCCAGATTTTTGATATCGCAGCTGTAAGAAACGATAGCCCCGCTTGACGACAGAACATCATAATCATACTCCTTGCCGTCAACCATAAATTCAATCTCAAAAACACTGCGCCCGTCGTCATAATCCGGCTTCATTTTAGTAATCATTACATCACCTTCAGCATAACCGGCATGCTCCAAAGCAATCGCCTTTGCCGCCGCAATATCAACTGCTGCTTCAACCGTTGCCATCGGAGCAAACGGAACCATAACCGGTGTTGCCAAAGCCAACATCACTGCACAAGCTAATTTCTTTCCGTTGATCATAAATAACACTCTCCCTTTTTATCAAAATCTCATCAAGGCCGATATACCCGCTCTTATTACAAACTTTTCGACAGCCAAATACAAAATTCCTGCTTTTATACGAAATATATTTTGCCAAGTAAAAAGAGCCGGATTTCTCCGGCTCTAAAAACTTTAAGAATACCTTTATGAGCAAAAATCAGAAGAAGAAGTTCAGTTCTCCGAAGATTGTTCTGGCAGTGGACTGCATAGCATCATCGTGGTCGTACTCATCCTGTGTTTCTTTGCCCAGGAAGCATTTCAGCGTTCCCATGACATTTTTCATAAAGACATAATCGACACCAAACTCAAAGCCTTTGTTTCCCGCAAACATCGCATCATAGGTCGGCGCGATTACGGCATAATTGCCGAGCTGACGGTAAGCGACAAACGCACCCCAGGAGCCTTTGTCGGCAGGATTTGCGCCCTTGTAGTCAAACTCAATGCTCCAGGCACGCTTGGAGAAAGATGTAGCTGCCTCTGCCGGTTCACCCGGCCGTTCCGGCTCGCCCTTAGGATTAGAGGTCCAGGCATAAGCACCATGAATAGCAAAATTCTTATCAAATTTATAACCAAGACCTATATCAAAAATATTGACGGCCGACACACTGGCATTTTCGCTGAGAGCAGCCGAATTCGCCCAACGGTGAAAACCAACGCCCCAAGTAAACTTGTCATTGCGGTCATTGTAAATTTCGATAGATTGGTAGCTTCCGGTCACAGCCTGCTCTTCAGGTCTGAGGTCCGGTCTTGCTCCCACCTGATCATAGCGGGCAGAACGACCCGCTGTCAGCGTTGCCTTGATTTTATTGCCAAAGGTGATCTGACCACCGGCTATATTGTCATCATAGACCATACCATTGTCGATATTTGTCAGATACGGCAACTTACCAAGAAGAATCTGGAAATTCTTGTAGTCACCTTGTGCCCAAATGCGCTCAACGCACAAACCTGGAACAAATTCACCTTCTCCGTCCTGCTTCAATGGAATTTCGGTCGTACCCGTAACATTTTTGGCAGTGTTCATATCGGCATTATAATCAATACGGGCATGGCCTGACCAATGCTCATTAATCTCCATTGACGGCTCCAACCGCAATGTCACATATTGGGCAGTGTTCCGCTCGTTGTC
>CALCTX010000356.1 GCA_937907035.1 uncultured Selenomonadales bacterium | reverse complement strand
GGGTCATGAATCCGGGCGATAAGGAGGAAAATATATTGTCTAAGCAACAGAAAATCAGAATTCGGTTGAAGGCTTACGATCATAAGGCACTTGATCAGAGCGCAGTTAAGATTGTTGAGACTGCAAAGCGCACTGGTGCAATGGTATCAGGCCCGATTCCGCTTCCAACTGAGAAAAACATCTATACTATTCTTCGTTCCCCACATGTTAACAAGGATTCGCGTGAGCAGTTCGAAATGAGAACTCATAAGCGCCTTATCGATATTCTCGATCCGACTCCGAAAACGGTTGATGCACTTGTTCATCTTGACCTTCCGGCTGGCGTTGATATCGAAATTAAGATGTAAGGGGAGGTGGAACAATGTCTAAAGCTATTTTAGGAAGAAAACTTGGTATGACACAAATCTTCACTGAAGAGGGCAAGGTAGTTCCGGTTACTGTCGTTGAATCCGGAAAGAACGTTGTTATCCAAAACAAGACCGTTGAGAATGATGGCTACAATGCGGTACAGCTCGGCTTTGGTGATGTTAAGGAATATAAAGTAACAAAACCGCTTAAAGGTCATTTTGATAAAGCTGGTGTTAAGCCGGTAAAGTTTATCAAAGAAATGCGCCTTGCGGATGCTTCTGAATATAAAGTCGGTGATGTGATCGGCGTTGATATATTTGCTGCCGGTGAACTTGTTGACGTAACAGGCACGTCCAGAGGTAAAGGTTTTGCTGGTACTATTAAGCGTCACAATTTCGCTCGTGGTCCTATGGGACATGGTTCTAAGTCACATCGTGAACCTGGTTCCACCGGAGCTATGATCAGTGGTCATGGCGGACGCGTAATAAAGGGAAAGAAACTGCCGGGACATATGGGCGGCAACAAGGTTACAGTTCAGCGTTTGGAAGTTGTACGCGTTGATGCTGATAGAAACCTGCTTCTTATAAAGGGTGCAGTTCCTGGTCCGAAAAAGGGTTTCGTTATTGTAAAAAATACCGTAAAGCCGGGTAAAAACTAATTGGAAGGAGGATTATGCTAATTATGCCTACAGTAGCAGTTTATGATATCGCTAACAAGCAGGTTGGTGATATTGCATTGAATGAAAATGTTTTTGGCGTTGAAGTGAATGGCGCACTCCTTCATCAGGCGGTCGTTATGCAACTTGCATCTCAGCGTTTGGGAACTCATGCAACTAAAACAAGAGGTCTTGTACGCGGTGGTGGTCGTAAGCCTTGGAAACAGAAAGGTACTGGCCGTGCAAGATGCGGTTCTACCCGTTCTCCTATTTGGGTAGGCGGCGGTACGGTTTTTGGCCCGCAGCCACGTTCTTATGCTTTCAGTATGCCGCGCAAGCAGCGTCGTCTCGCTATAAAGTGTGCTCTCTCAGATAAAGTTCAGAGCGGTGATTTCCTTGTAATTGATAACTTGGATTTTGATGCTCCAAAGACTAAGAATGTTGTTAAGATGCTTCAGGATTTTAATGTCGATGGTAAAGCACTCCTCATTACTTGTGAGGAAGCTGAGAATGTTGAGAAGTCTTCCCGTAATATTCCGGGAGTTTTGGCTATCAATACTACTGGTCTTAATGTTTATGATATCCTGAATCATGATAAGCTCTTTATTTCTAAAGATGCTATTACACGGATTGAGGAGGTACTTGCATAAATGGACGCACGCGATATCCTGATCCGCCCACTTATCACTGAAAAGACTACGGCTTTGATGGAAACCGGTAAATACGTTTTCATGGTTGCTCCGACAGCTAATAAAGTAGAAATTGCTAAAGCTGTTGCCGAGATTTTCAAAGTTAAAGTGGAATCGGTCAATACAGTAAATGTTCTTGGGAAAGTTAAACGCATGGGACGCAATATAGGTAAGCGTTCTGATTATAAAAAAGCGATTGTGAAGCTTGCAGCAGGAGAAACCATTGAGTTCTTCGAGGCTTGACATCCGGGAAAAGGAGGTAAAATAAGTGGCAATAAAGAGTTTTAAACCGTATTCTGCAGGCAGACGTTTTATGACAGTAGCGTCTTTTGATGAGATTACTACTGATAAGCCTGAAAAATCCTTAGTTGAGCGTCTTAAGCAGCACGGCGGACGCAATCAGCAGGGTCGCTTGACAGTTCGCCATCAGGGCGGCGGACATAAGCGCCGTTATCGTATTATTGATTTTAAGCGTAACAAGGATGGTATTCCGGCAACTGTTGCTACAATAGAGTATGATCCGAACCGCAGTGCACGTATTGCACTTTTGAATTACGCTGACGGCGAGAAGCGTTATATAGTAGCTCCTAATGGTCTTAATGTTGGTGACAAGGTAGTTTCCGGTCCGGATGCTGATATTAAGGTCGGGAATGCACTTCCGATTAAGAATATTCCGGTAGGTACTATGATCCACAATATTGAAATGAAGATCGGAAAGGGTGCACAGATTGCCCGCTCTGCTGGTGCGAGTGTACAGCTTATGGCAAAGGAAGGCGATTATGCTCTTCTCAGAATGCCGTCCGGTGAGCTTCGCAAGTTACACGTAAATTGCCGTGCTACTATCGGTGAGGTTGGTAATCTCGAGCATGAGAACATTACGATTGGTAAGGCAGGCCGTTCCCGGTGGATGGGTATTCGCCCGGCTAAC
>CALCTX010000355.1 GCA_937907035.1 uncultured Selenomonadales bacterium | reverse complement strand
GCCATAGAATTGATACCTTCGGCGATAAAACCTATTTCATTAAGAACATCAACAGCTGAATCACGGCTGGTATCATCTGCATCACAAATCAAGATCTTTCGGCCAGCCAATTCGCCATCCGCAACGGCAATATCGGCAAATGATGTATTATCTGCTTTTAAAAATATAGAAACCGTAAATTTCGAACCAATCCCCGGTTCACTTTCGACCTCAATCCCGCCGCCCATCAGCTGAGCAATATTCCGTGCCAACGGCAGACCTAATCCAGCCCCGGTTGTCTTGCTCTTCCGCCCGTCTTCCGCCCGGCTGAATGGCTCAAAAATAACCCGTTGAAACTCTTCACTCATTCCAACGCCATCATCTTCACAAATAAAATCATAACTGACAATATCAGGCTGTCGGGCTGCCTTTTCAATTGCCTGAAAAGAGATCGTTCCCCCATCCGGTGTAAACTTGACGGCATTATCAAGCACTTGAAACAATACCTGCCGGAGCCGCAACTTGTCACCTATTACTGCCTCATGCTCAATACTGGTAATAAGATTCAGCTTCTGCTGTTTTTTCTCAACCTCCGGCATTATCTTGGTAACAATTGTATCTATCTGCTCCGGTAAATTGAACGATTCTTCGATCAGCTCGATCCTGCCTGATTCAATACGGGACATCTCCAGCACTTCATTGACAAAACCGAGCAGATTTTTACTTGCTTCATCAATCTTTTTCAGACAATCAGCCACCTTGACCCAATCACCTATATGTGATGTGGCTATTGCTGTCATCCCGATGATACCATTCATCGGTGTCCGTATATCATGGCTCATTATCGACAAAAATTCAGATTTTGCCTGATTTGCCCGATCAGCCGAATCAAAAGCCTCTTTCAAAGCCTCCCTCAATTCGGTCTCTTGCGATTCTTTCTCTGCCAGTACTTTTTGAACTGTGTCCAGCTTAGCATCTGCCTCATTCAACAACCGACGGCTGCGCATCAGACAAACAATAAGTATCCCCAATAATACGACAAGTATTATTATCAAGGCATACATGATCGCTCCCACCCTTCAAAATAGGTACATATTATTTACATTATAGCACCTTTCAGTAAATTTTCACACTATTTTCAACATATTTATAATAAATATCAACTATGTGTCGTCAGATACACACCGAGAAAAATTGCCCCCGCACCGCAAAGTTTGGCTGCTCCGATATCTTCTCCCAATAATAACCATCCGCTCAGCATTCCGACCACCGGCATGATATTTAGAAACACAGCTGACAAACTGGCACCAACTTTTTTGATTCCCTGATTCCAGATCAATGTTGCCATAATACCACCCAAAGCAACCAAATACACAAACACACCACAGCCTAAAACCGACAGCGGCGTAATAGCAAATTCGCCGGCAAATACACCATACAAAAACGTCAGTCCGGCGCAAATAAACGCCGCCCAGCCGGTAACAGCTTCCGTCGAAAGCTCACGCAACAACCCGATAGCCACTAATGAATAACCCGTCCAAGCCAATTGCGCCAAAAAACATAATATATCTCCAATATTAAAACCTATTTCAGCTAATAACTGTACATTGCCGTCACTGATAACGGTAACAGTCCCGGCCAGAGAAATTGCGACCCCTATCCACGCCAGCAACGACAGCCGTTCCCGAAAAAACACCACTGCGGCAATAGCCGTCATGACCGGACCGGCCGCAGCGATCAAAGTCGTATTTGTCACTGTTGTAAAGCGCAATCCGGTAAACTGGGCAATATTGTTTACCGCATAAAAAACTCCCAATAACCCCAATCTGCGCCAACAAGAAAGTGTCGGCCATTCTTTTTTCCCTTCACGAAAATAACTGTAAGCGATAAGAATCGCACCAAAAAACAGCATCCTGACTGCCGTTATCGTAACCGGTGACCATTCTGACAATAAAAATTTCAACAACACCGGCTGAAATCCCCAAACCGCTGCTGCAAGAAAAAGAAGCCAAAACATCTACTGCATCTCCATTAAAAGTATGTTCTTTTATTCTATCACATCACCGACAAAATAAAAGGACTGCCGGACAGAAAGACCCATCGGAAACAGAATTTTATCGGCAACAAAGCGATGCGTTGCTATTACGCTCTTTATAAGGTATAATTAAAAATCATTGTTCAGAAAGAAGTTGATCTACTATGTTACGTGGCGTAAGAGGAGCCACTTCGGCAGATACAAACGACAAACCATCGATTATGGCAGCAGCTAAAGAACTTTTATCCCTGCTGCTCACTGAGAACCATCTCGCTTCGGAAGATATCGGTGCGATCATTTTCAGCTCTACACCGGATATCAATGCCGCTTTCCCGGCAGCCGGGGCGCGCGAACTGGGGCTTACTGACGTTCCTCTCTTCGGAACTCAGGAAATCGATTGCCCGACCGGAGTAAAAAACTGTATCCGGATCCTTATCCTCACTAACACCGAACTCTCACAAAAAGAGATCAAACATATCTATTTAAAAGACGCTGCTGTATTGCGTCCGGAATACAAACGCAGTTAAAAACAGGAGATTTTTATGACCAACGGTCAAGTTATATCTAAAAAACAACTATTTTCAGAAGGAATGCGGGATGGCACGCCGATCGCTCTCGGCTATCTGGTTGTCGGGTTTACCCTCGGCATCGCGGCCAAAAATGCAGGGCTCACTCCCTTTCAAAGCTTTTTAACAAGTCTTCTCAATATGGCTTCCGCCGGTGAATACGGTGGCTTTACCACCATAGCTGCTGATGCCGCCTATTTCGAGATCGCCGTCATAACCTTAGTTGCCAATGCCCGTTATTTATTAATGAGCTGCGTCATGAGCCAAAAATTTGCCGAAGACGCATCTTTATGGACCAGGCTCTCGATTGGTTACGCTATCACCGATGAACTGTTTGGCATAACCATCGGCCGCAAAGGTTTTATTCAGCCAATTTACAACTACGGTGCTATGTCTGTCGCTATACCAGGCTGGGCCTTCGGCACAATGTTCGGGACAATTGCCGGCAATCTGCTGCCGACAACAGTTGCAGCTGCACTTTCAGTAGCTCTCTACGGAATGTTTATCGCTATCATCATTCCGCCGGCTCATGAATGCCCTTTGATCGGTATACTGGTATTTATATCATTTATTGCCAGCTTCGCTGCCGGCATTATCCCGGGAATATCGGCACTCTCTGAAGGAACCCGTACTATTATCCTGACGATCGTCATCGCCGGGATCGCAGCCTGGTTGTTCCCACATACTGATGTTAAACGAGAGGGGGCTGACATATGACGCACGACCCTTACATATACATTGCGATAATGTCAGTTGTCTCCTTCCTTATTCGTGTTATTCCGCTGACCCTTATCCGCAAACAATTGAAAAATCCGTTTTTAAAATCATTTCTCTTTTACGTTCCCTATGTAACTCTCGCTGTAATGACCTTTCCGGCAATAATCAACTGTACACAAACACCGATTTCCGGAGCAGCCGCTCTCGTCATCGGTATCGCTATGGCCTGGAAAGGCTTCAGCCTGTTTCAGGTATCCGCTTTTTGCTGTATTGTGGTGTTTATAACCGAATTTATCTTATGCTGATAAATCTTTTTCTGTAAAAATGCCGGATACATCTCAGACAAAAAGGCTTTCGCAAGTTATCATTAACCTGCGAAAGCCTTTTTTGATCTCAACAATATTTCCGTAAACAAGCTATAAGAGCTGCTATATCTATCGGTTTTCCCAAATGGTCATTCATACCGGCGTCCATTGCCTTTGCTTTATCTTCATTAAATGTATTTGCTGTCATGGCAATGATTGGTATATTGGCTATCTGCTTATTGGCAAAACGGCGTATTTCCTGCGTAGCCTTATATCCGCCAATTGTCGGCATCTGAACATCCATCAGCACCGCATCAAACTGACCTGGATAAGAATTGCTCAGAATATCTATTGCCGTCGATCCATCATCCGCCTCAGTAACCTCTACCTCAAGATCAGTCAATATTTCCTTGGCAATTTCCCGATTGAGTTCATTATCATCCACGACCAAAACTTTCATGCCGCTGATGCTTTTCTCACTTCCATTGTCATTCAATATTTCTTTAGGTTCAGTAATCGCAAGGAATTCCAGCTCAACAGCAACCGCTGTTCCCTTTCCCAGTTCGCTGTCGATCTTTATCGATCCATGCATCATATCAATCAGCTGCTTTACGATAGCCATACCGAGCCCGGTTCCCTGTATCTGGCTTTGGGTGGAATTCTTTTCCCGCGAAAACAACTCGAAAATATGCTCAAGGACCTCCTCACTCATTCCGATTCCCGTATCAGCTACAACAAAGCGATACTTCCGCATCCCCAGATGAGCTTCCGGGAGCTGCTCAACTGACATGCTTACCGAACCGCCATGTTTTGTATACTTTATCGCATTAGATGCGATATTAATAAATATCTGCTCCAGCCGTGCTGCATCAGCAAACACCATACGGTCATTTACATTGATATATTGATGCGTGAATCTTATCTCTTTTTCATTTGCCGATCCGGCAAGCATTGTTGCTACATTGTCAATATTGGCTATAATATCCGTCTTGATCGCATCAAGCGACACTTTGCCATTCTCGATCCGGGCCATTTCCAAAATATCATCTATCAACTGAATAAGATACTGTCCTGCTTTATCCGCTTTTCTCAAAGCACTTTCGGCTCTCTCCCGGTCGTCAATATGCTGCAATGCCAGTTTATTAAAACCAAGAATAGCATTCATCGGTGTCCGGATATCATGCGACATGTTGAACAAGAAGGTACTTTTTGCCTGATTTGCTTCCTCTGCCCAGGCCAGTGCCTCCTCCACCTTATTCTGAATGGCAATTTCCCGCCTGTTTTCTTCCTCAACATTACGAAGCGCCATAACATATTCCATCTTGCCTTCCCAGCTCGGCACTTCCACAAAGCGTAACTTATAATGCACCGGAACACCATTTACATCAGCCCGGAAACTTACCACATGCGGAAGCCCCTTGGCAAAATCCTCCATAATAAGCTCGCGGCGGGTTTCCTTATAAAAACGCTCCCTGTCTGCTTCCCAGACAAGCGTATCACAAAATTGATCCAACATATCATGAACTTTCTGACGCCGTAAAAAACCCTCCGGAACCAAAGGCATCTCTGCCGCCCGTTGGTATGTTTCCACAACATCATCCATCTTATTCTCATTGATAGCTACATAATCAATAACCTCATAGCCATCTGTCAAAGATTTTAACACTGCCTGACGGTGCATTTTCTGCCGGACCT
>CALCTX010000354.1 GCA_937907035.1 uncultured Selenomonadales bacterium | reverse complement strand
CTCACTTGTGAACCATTGGAGCCTGGTTATGGAACAACGTTGGGGGTAGGCTTGCGTCGGATTCTGCTTTCTTCTTTGTATGGTGATGCTGTCACGGCAGTAAAAATTGCCGGATATAAAGCTGGGAAGACGGCAATAACAGGGGTTCAGGATGAACTGCCTGATATTTTATTGAATGTGAAGTCGTTACGGTTGAAAAAAGATTCTGATGAGCCGTGCACAATAGTTATTGAAGCCAATGGTGAAAAAGAGATCACGGGCGCGGATATTATTTCCGAAGAAGTAACAGTACTCAATCCGGAACAGCATTTGGTATCGGTAAAAAAAGGTGGTTCTCTTCGTATGGAACTCAGAGTCGAGCGGGGAAAAGGCTATGTTCCGGCTGAAAAGATCGTTGTTGAAAATGGCGAGATCGCGGTTGATGCAATGTTCTCTCCGGTTACTCGGGTAAATTATACAGTTCAAAATACGCGCGTTGGCAATGTAACTGATTACGACCGTTTGATTTTGGATATTTGGACCGATGGGTCGATTACTCCGAATGATGCAGTCGGAAAAGCAGCGAAGATATTTGCCGATGAGCTGGCTCCATTTAAAGATTTGGCTCCGGAAGAGGAAATGGATTGTTTCCAGCGGAAAACGACTGGCCTGCCGGGTGAAGACAAATCAGGGGACGCTGATGGGGAGATTTGCTATGAAAAAGCTATTGAAGATCTCGATTTTTCGGTACGTTCCTATAATTGTCTTAAGCGAGCTGGAATTAATACGGTTGGTGATCTTGTTACCAAAACAGAGGATGATATGGTAAAAGTTCGCAACCTGGGCCGGAAATCTCTCGATGAGATAAAGAAAAAGCTTATGGAATTGGGGACTTCGCTGAAGCAGGTTGAAGAATAAGATAAGTCACAATGCGGCTGTCGCTTGTTAACAATGGGCGACAGCTGTTTTTTTATTGAAAAAGCAGGATTTTAGCCTGTTTTTGACGTATATAGAAATACAGAGTAATAAAATAAATATTGCTGTGAAAAAAGATACAATTGAGGAAAGTTGGCTGGGAAACTGAATGGCAGCAAATGTTGAACAGAAGAAAGGCCGAATTGAATATTTCGATTATCTGAAGGCCTATGCGATATTTTTGGTATTGGCTTGTCATCGGGAAGTGTTGTTTATCAGGATGGCAGGGATAATAATTCCCGGTTTTTTGTTTATTGCCGGGTATAATTTTCGTTTGCCGGAATGCAGTTTTTCTGAGTATGTAAAAAGGCAGGTAAAACGCCTGTTGGTGCCATTTTGGCAGGCAATGCTGGTTTATATAGTAATGGAGATCGTAAGAGGAACGTTGTTTGGTTACGGTACTGTTGAAAAGACGGCAGTGCTCGGTTTGCTTAATATGATATATGGTGCCGGAGGAAAATTCCCCTGTATCGGCAGTCTGGGGCAGTATTTAAGGAATATGACAATGGCAGGGGAACAAAGCACGATGGTAAATCTGATCCTGCCTACCAACTGTCAGCTTTGGTTTTTGCCGGTGTTGTTTTCGGCGTTTCTGATCTTTTATTTTTTTGTGAAATACAGAAATAAGAATATATTTTTTGATATTGCTTTTATAGCGGTATGTCTGTTGTTTACTTTTGTCGCAGCAAAGCCCGATATGCCACAGCTTCCGTATAGCTTCGAGGTAGGAAGTTATGCGGCGGCTGTTTTAGCTGTCGGGTATTTGTGCAAGGAACGGAATTTTTTTGCTGATGAGAATGATAAAAAGCATATTTTGGGACTTTTGGTTGCTGTTCCGTTTGGAGTGGTATATCGGTTCGTCAATGTGGGATGGGTCATGAGCAGTCCGGAACCGCATGGGGTCGTTATAAATTTTGTCAGCGGGTTATGCTATGTCTATTTGGCTGTCATGGTCTGCAAATTGCTGTATCGTTTGCCTTTCGGACGGTTAAAACTGTTTTTGGCAAAAGTAGGAGAGAATACATTGCCTATATATTTGTGGCATTTTGTATGTTTCTTTGTTATGGATGTTGTTTATCATTTCGGATTTGGGGCGGAATTCAGTCCGGGACCGTTTAATATTGAATACTTTTATTATGGTTCATTCCTTTACCGCTGGGGGACGATATTGGCAACGATAGCTATACTTACCTTATGGGGTGAATGGAAGAAAAAAGGTCGGGTACAAAGGATCAGGTAAGTTGTATGGATTTTGTTTTTGCACCAGCTGTTGGCCTGGCAATAATTGAGTTGATATTTTGCTTTGCTTTG